>DATDRO010000001.1:0-3231 GCA_035291685.1 Nitrospirota bacterium
AATCCCGGGCCCCAGTAAACCGCACCGCGTGATGGAGGGACCCAGCACCAGCCGCGGGCCGGCACATGTACCCACCTGCCGTAATGATAGGGCGCCCAGCCCCACGTTTCAAAGGAGATCCAGACGTAATTGTTCCTCACCCATATCCATCTGCCGACGGTATACGGCGCCCACTCGACGACCGTTATTGCCGGGACCCACACATAGCCGTAGTCGTTTGTGTAGTCCCACCTTCCGTTCTCATCAAAGTCGGTTGAGTATTCCTGCAGTTCGCCCGGCAGGTAACGGGAACTCTCGCCATATGCCATGATCTGACCGTCCCGGTCCATGTTCCATCGTTCCCAGTCGTCGGGTGCGGCAATGGGGGAAAGCTCCGCGGTATTGTCCTCCCGGATCGTCAGAGTATTGCCTGCAATGATCCTGGTGGCGCCTGCCTTTGTTTCGGCATAGACCTCTCCGGTGAGGACTGAAACCTCAGTGTGTCCACTATCGGTAACATCGAGCATGATGATGGAGTTATCATAACTGCGAATGGACGCGAGAGGAGTGTCTGCCTGCACGGTCTTGATCCCGCCCCTCCTGTTATTGATATAAACGTGCCCTCTGTCCAGATAAAACTGCATTGAGCCGCCGCCGAGGGAAAGAACATCGTACGCGGTATTTTCGTCGGCCCGGATGAATACACCCCCGCGAATATGCGTCTCGAGCCTGCCGCCGTCGGGGACCCATATCCTGTCCCCCTCGTACAATGGCAGATTAATGGAGGCTGCGGTCCAATCCGTGAAGTCCGGACCGGAGATCTGAACATCTCCCTGGATCAGACTTATGCTCATGGGCTCCTGGTCCTGTGCCGGAGCAAAGGCCGGGAACAGCACAAAACATGCAAGTGTGAAATATTTTAAAAATTTCATGGCGCACCTCGATTTTGAAAAGCAGCTCGTAGCTGATAGCTGAAGGTTTTTGCTACGAACTACGAGCCATGAGCGATGAACTACCTGATATTTTGACCCAAGCAGCTCCGATTGATTTAATTGTACCTCCATCGGGCAAACAATTGAATGGTTTTTTGAGATATCTTGTCCTGAGGAGGGTCTTGCTACTTTGGAATTAATAATCTCTGCGGCTTTCTGTTACGGAGTTTTTGTTACGATACATGAGAAGGCGTTACCCGAGAATGACGCTCCGCTCTCCGTAAACTGCCGGCTCCATTCGCCCGCCGGCCGGGCGCTGTCGATGTCCATGGCGAGAGGCTTGCCGGTGACGACATAATAGAGGGAAAAAAGCCTACGGGGATGACTGAGAGGATAGAGCGACTTGTTGTTGAAATCGATACCCCACCATTGCGGCGCGGAGCGGGCGCCGGGAAAATGCAGAAAGACGATGTTGCGGCGAAAGAGGCGTTTGTACGCGGCGGCGTCAGCCTTGAAATCCTCGCCTTCGCCGTAGATCACGCGCACCGTGGAGGTCGGGACAAGCGGTTTTACGTATCGCACGAGAACGGCAAGCCCGGCGAGAACAAGGACCACGCTCGCGATGATGGTGGTTTTCGTTTTACGGCTTAAGGTGAACACGGGCATATTACGGCGTCCGGGCCGGTTCGGCATCCGCGTTTGCTTTTACCGCGATGAAAAGGTAACCCATGGCTATAATGAAGCCTATGAGCCAGGTGGCCGGTATATGCGCGTTCAGGAGACTTCTGAGCGTGTTCAGCAGCACCACCGGCGTGATCGCTATGACGGAGAGACGGACCAGCGCGGCGTAGTCCAGCGTTGTGTTGAGGATGCTCACGAAGAGCATGCCGATGAGCGCGTAGATCAGGACCTGGATGATCCGGTACACGAACGATCCCGCGACCGCGAAAGGGTACGTGAAAAGAGCAGCCCATTTTTTAAATGCCTGCACCCAGCTCATGACGCTGTCCCTGTCGAGGGTGAAACTCTTGATCTCCGACAGATCGTAGGTCCGGGTCTCTGCCCGGTGCCGCTGCCTCATGGTGAGGTTCTTTTTGGTGAGGAGTATAAAGGCCTTTGTTTGATCGATGGACGTGGTCTGACCGGAAGTATCGATAGTCGCGAGCTGGGCGCCGCTTTGCGGATCGATAATATAGTAGGGAACGGGGGCGTCGATGGACACCTCGCCCTTCGTGATCGTGATCTTCGGGATCTGGCTCACGATCCCCGGCGCTTCACGGGAGATGCCTTCAGAGAGGTTGTAGTGGAACTGCATCATAACAGGGATCCAGGTGAGCGCGAGAAGGAGCAGAAGATAGGAAAAAGCCACGCCTTTCCAGTTTTTGGCGACATCACGGTACAGGGCGTTTGAATAAAAAGAAAGGAGCAAAGGGTGAAATACGCCGTACTGTTTCATCGGGACCTCCGTTCTGTTTGGAAATTGATTTCATGGGAAAGTGTAGCAAAATTTCCGGGAGATGTAAACCCGCGATGAAGAGAAATTACGGCAGGCGCATTAATTCATGTTTGATAAATCCCCCGCCCCTCTTGGTCAACGAGGGGCGCTCCTCCCTTTGGCAAAGGAAGGTCAGGAGGGATCTTACAATGATGAGGGCGCGAAAGCGAAGAGACTTAGTTGCAGCCCTCGACAAGCTTGCGAAGCCTGAAACCGGCATTGACGCCGTTCCTGACAACATACTTCGCCTCGGCCTTGTCGTCTTCTTTCACCCTGTACAGCATGTCGGGGTCGTCCATGACCACCGTGACCTCGGCGCCGTCCTTTGTCTTGATGGTCACGCTCCTGGCCGCCGTATCGATCCTGGTAACCGTACCTTTTACCGTGAGCTGTTCCTGCGTAAACGCCGGCGCGCTGAACCCGAGCACGATCACAACAGCGAGAAAGATTAGTGATAATTTTTTCATTTTTCCTTCACCTCCCTGAAGTCATTCCGGATCATTTTATCTTCTTTATGAACTCCTCCACCGGCACCGCAGGGAGCGTGGTGATCTGCACCGAGCCCCGTGATCCCATTTCAACGGACATCCTCATGACCGCCTCATTGTCCTTTGCCTCGAGAATGCTCAGAAAATCATAAGCGCCGAGAAGGGCGTACTGTTTGTGGACCTTTATACCCATTCCCTCGATCTCCTTGTTCACCTCCAGGATCCTCTCCGGCTTCTGTTTGATCGTCTTGCGGCCCTCGTCGGTCAGATTGCTCAATATCACATAGTACGGCATATCAATCCTCCTTTCTCTGCGATCGTAAATGAGCTATGTTGG
>DATDRO010000002.1:0-2993 GCA_035291685.1 Nitrospirota bacterium
TTCCAACACTATTTTTAGCGGTCACTTCCAGGACCAGCCGGTTGGGTGTTGGTCAGCCGTCCGGGATGGAATGGCCCGCCTTGTTCAGCAGCTCCACCTTCACAAGGTTTTCCGGGACCATCTTGGAGCCGTCACGCCAATGGTTCGGGAGCATCTCGACCTTGAAATCAACGGCGGCTTTGGCCATGCCGGGGTCGCGATAGCTCTGCATGTTGTGGCCGAGCTTGCTCTTCTTCATATGACAGTCCTGGCACTTTTCTTGTCCGCCGTCGGCGGTATAGGACCAGAGGTAGCTGCCGTAGAGCGTTGCGCACTGCGAGGGGTTCTCCAGCTCAAAGTTCGGGCCGAGCCCGTGGCACTGGCCGCACAGGATGGACTCGTTCATGATGAGGCTCTTTTTCATGACCGGGTGCTTGGCATCCGCGTGGGCGCCTTCCTTTGACCCATAGACTGCGTTCTTTTCCGGGAAGCCATCGACCCACTTGTGGACGATCGCGTTCCGGTTATGACAGATAAGGCAGTTGATGTTGACCTTCGAGAGCTTTGCGGTCGCTTTGTCGCGATCGCTGTCGCTCGCCTTCGGGTCGGCGTAGATGTAGGCGTTTTTGACGATCTCCTTTGCCACATCATCCGTAGCCTCGGCGAGCTGGGGCAGGTGGCACTTGGCGCAGATCATGAGGTTTTTGACCGTCACGTCTTCCGGCTTCTTAACGCCGGAGTTCTTCCAGCCCGTAAGTCCCACGGCCACCGTGGTCTTGATGGTTGCCGCCGTTCTGCCGGTGCCGAAGATGGAACGCGAGTGGATCGATTTTTCCCAGTCCTTGTAGATGTCCTCGTGACACTGTTTGCACGCGGACACGTCGTACATCGCCGCAAGTTCGTCGATGGTCTTCGCCTTCTTTGCTTCGGCCGCATCCGCTTTTGCATAAGACATGCAAAGCAGGAGCGGAAGAGCAAGCAGGGCGAACCGTGCTGTCTTTACAAACTTCATACGAATAACCTCCTTTTCCTGGGTTTTGGTTGCGTTAAGTGGAATAGCGTAGTACCTTGGTGGGACCTGTACTTCTCATGAAGACAAACTAATTATGCCATATAGTCTATTAATTATGACTATGGATGTCAAGTCAATTTATTAATTTTCTCTATGAAAAAAAAATTTATAGACATGAACTCCTTATCGGAGATGAGAATAATATAACACCCGTTCATTCGGCAGGAAATCAGGAATGCTCATTTTTTTTTAACACGAGCGACGCGTTCATGCCGCCGAACCCCAGGGAGTTTGACAGGGCGGCGCGTACAGGTCTTTTTCTCGCCTGATTCGCGACATAGTCGAGGTCGCAGGCAGGGTCCGGGTTGTCGTAATTTATCGTCGGCGTGATGAGCCCCTCATGGAGCGAAAGGGCCGTGATCGCGGTCTCGACAGCGCCGGCCGCGCCGATCATATGTCCGAGCATGGATTTGGACGCGCTTACATTGAGCTTGGCGGCGTGAGGGCCGAATGCCTTTTTTATCGCAAGGGTCTCCGTTCTGTCGTTCGAGACGGTCGAGGTGCCGTGCGCATTGATGTAATCAATATCGTCGGGCCTGAGCCCGGCATCCGAGAGCGCGAGGGACATGGCGCGGCCCGGACCCTCGCCTTCAGGGTCCGGTCTTGTGTAGTGGTATGCATCGGACGAGAGCCCGTATCCCGCGAGTTCGGCGTATATCCTCGCTCCCCGCTTCTCAGCATGGTCCAATTCTTCGAGGATGAGCACGCCGGCCCCTTCAGCAAGCACGAATCCGTCCCTGTCGCGGTCAAAGGGCCGGCTTGCCCTTACCGGCTCGTTATTCCGGAGCGAAAGCGCCCTTGCCTGGCAGAACCCTGCCAGAATGAGCGGCGTGAGCGGCGCCTCTGCCCCGCCTGCGATCATCACATCGGCGTCACGCCGCTGGATGATCTTCATGGCCTCGCCGATTGCGTGCGTTCCGGTGGCGCAGGCAGTCGAGACATCGAGGCATGGCCCTCTTGCCCCGAGCTTCATCGAGATGTACCCCGATGCCATGTTCACGAGTGACATGGGCGCGAAAAAGGGCGAAACGGCCTTCGGCCCTTTCGAGAGAAGAGCGACCGCGTTTTTCTCGATCGTTGTCACACCGCCGCGTCCGGAGCCCACCAAAACACCAGTACGAAGTGCGGAGTGCGGAGTGCGGGAAAGTCCGGAGTCATCCATTGCCATGAGCGCTGCGGCGAGGGCATACTGGATAAAGGGATCGGTCTTGTGCGTTTCCTTGATGCTCATGAAACTGAGCGGATCGAATCCTTTCAGCTCACCTGCTATGCGGCAGGGAAAGGACGCGGCATCGAACCTCGTGAGCAGGCCGATTCCGGACCCACCTTGCATGAGCGCCTCCCACGTTGCCTTCATGTCGAGGCCGAGAGGCGTGACCGCGCCTATTCCCGTGATGACGACCCGGAGCTTCATTGCTGAAGTATACGGATTAATGGAGCATTTGTCAAAGGCTTGAATTTCCTATTGTTTCGGTTTGACAACGAAGGAATTTGTGGTATATTTATAAGGCATCCGTCGAGTCTAAATAAGGAGGGATTTGAGATGAAGAAGAGCGAGTTAACAGCAATGATCCTTGACGAACTCAAAGCCCTGGCAAAGAAGATGAAGATCAAGCTGCCCGCTGGGGCAAACAAAGCTGAGATCGTTGACGCACTTTTGGCGGCTGATACCGCTGCTCCTGTCAAGAGCAGGAAACAGGTTGTAGCAAAAAAGTCTGTTGGGTCAAAGCAAACGGTGGAAAAGAAGCGCGCCCGTCAAGCCCCTGCTGAAAAGTCGGGCCGACCCTCAGGCCATGAGTGGAAGATGCCTGCGGGCGTGGAAGAGCCGCGCATGGCTCAGGAACGGGTGGCTGACGCAAAATACTATACCGGCGCTCAGGCGGCGGAAAAGATCGCTCCTTCCTCTCGAGAATTTCCCCAGGGCTATAACGAAGACAAGATC
>DATDRO010000003.1:0-12986 GCA_035291685.1 Nitrospirota bacterium
GACGGTATTTTTCATCTCCTTCGGCCTGATCTTTGTCGCCGAGCTTGGTGACAAGACACAGCTCATGGTTTTCACCCTGGCTCTCCGCTACGGAGGGCGGCCGGTCCTGCTCGGCGCGTTCCTGGCTTTCGCGCTCCTCTCGGGCAGCGCGGCGGTCCTGGGAAAAGGGTTGGGATCGCTCCTTGCTCCCGAGATCATCACTCGCGTATCGGCCTGGGTGTTCATCCTGTTCGGCCTGTTCCTGTTTCTTCGGGGAAGAGGCAGGGATGACGCGGAGGAACGGATCAAGCCGTCGGCCCGTGCCGGACTCATCGCCGCCTTCAGCCTGATCGCGATCTCCGAGATGGGTGACAAGACCCAGATCGCGACCCTGCTCCTGTCCATAAAGTACCAGAATTTTTTTTCCGTTTTCTTCGGCAGTCTCGCGGCGCTCAGTCTTGCTTCATTCATCGGCATTCTGGTCGCGGGAAGACTTCATAAAGTTATTCCTTCCGGATATATAACCCCTGTTTCAGCTCTGCTTTTCGTTCTTATGGGCATCGGAACGCTCATCCTGATATGATCTTTTTCGAACCCGCTTCTTCCTTGAAATGAGAGCTTTTCCCTTGACAAACTCCCTTCATTGTTATAAAAATAAACAGTTGTTTTAAAACAAAGGAAAGGAAGGACGGCTATTGTGATGAAAACAAAAGTATTCATACTATTAACGGGCATTCTGCTCTTTTCTGCTTTTGCCGATGCCGGGCAGTTCCAGTTCGTGAACGCTGAGCAGGTCAAGGCATGGGTGGACGCAAAACGGAAGATTGTCCTCATTGATGCGAGGTTGCCGGAAGAATACCGCGAGGCGCACATTCCCCGCGCCATTAATATTTCTGCTGAACAGATGGTGTCCCAGAAGTCCAGGCTCCCGAAAGACAAATCCACCCCGCTCATTTTTTACTGCAGGGGCGTCGGCTGAACGCTGAGTCAGGCGGCCGCAGTTGCGGCGTCCGATATGGGCTATACGAATCTCCTGCTATTCCAGGGCGGCATGCCCGAATGGACATCAAAAGGGTATCCGGTAAAAAGAGGCCTCAAGCCTTAAAGGTTAAACAGAGGTAACTGCTCAGGTCAAAACCGGTTCATACGTCTTTTTCGATATTATCCTGAGTAGTTACAAACAGAGTATTAGTCCAGGAAAAGAATTTTTAGAGGTGCTGCAATGAAAAGAGAAAAAGCCAATTACCTGATCCAGTCGGTCTCCCACGCGCTGGACATCCTGGAGTCGTTCACGAAGACAGCGGATGAGCTCGGCGTAACGGAGCTTTCGAAGCGGCTGGGCCTTCATAAGAACAATGTGTTCAGGCTGCTTGCCACGCTCGAGCATCGGGGATACATCGAACAGAATTCAACGACCGAGAATTACCGGCTCGGTCCCAAGACGCTCCAGCTCGGGGCGACCTTCATTGAACAGCGTGAGTGCCGGCGTCAGGCCCGGCCCATTCTGGAAAGCCTCATGGCCGCGTCGGGGGAGACCGCGGTGGTGGCGGTCCTCCGGGCGAACAAGGTCATCTATATGGACAGCGTGGAGACCGACAAGACGGTGCGCGCGGTCTCGCGCATCGGGGCGATGCTTCCGGCGCACTGCACTGCCGTTGGCAAGGCGCAGCTCGCGTTTCTGCCGACAGCGGAAATAGAACGGCTGTACCCGGAGAATACACTTCTGTCCGGCCTTACCAGCAAGAGCATCAAGACGCGGGATGCCTTGCTTGCCGAGCTCAAGACCGTGCCGGAAAAGGGATACGCGTTCGAGAACGAGGAGTGCGATATCGAGGTCAGGAGCATTGCCGCGCCGGTGAGGGATTTTTCGAAAAACGTGATCGCGGCTGTAGGCATTGTGGTCCCCGCGAGCCGGCTCACGGATGAAAAGCTCCGCAAGGACGGGATCGTCCAGATGGTTATGGACGCTGGCAGGGCCATCTCGGCCAAGCTGGGATTCAGCGGGCCGTCAGGGAAGAAATAAGGGCAATGCGGAATGAAAAGCCAAAAAAACGCAAGGAGGGAAAAATGACAAGAAGGATCCTGGTTGCTGTTCTCTTTTTGGTTTGTACGTCTCTTCCGGGGCTGGTTTTGGCTGGTGACTGGAATCTGAGCAAGAATGTGAAACGCCTCGAGCGGGTCTCCCCGGACTATCAGGACGAAAAGGACATTGACAAGAAGTTTCTTGCTGTCCTGGACCTCACGGAAAAGACCAAAAAAGACGCCGAGGTGTACGACGAGGCAAAAAGGATTTCCGAGAACACGACGCTTGCCCAGAGCAAGTACACCGACTCCTTTATCTATTATATGTTCGTGAAGTCGCTCGGCCGGTCAAAGTCCGGCACGGCCGAACCTGATTACTGGCTCGGTTTGCTCAAGACCCACGATAAGAGTCCCCATCTTCTCGCCGCAGATCTCATTGCGCTGCGGCGTCTGCCGAAAAATTCCCCTGATATACGAAGGGATGTTCAACTCATTCTTGACTGGCTCAAGGCCCAGAAGCCCGCGTTCAAGCTCTGCAGCCCGGAATACGCGGGGAACATGCTCCTGGGATACAAGCCGCGCACCAATTTTGCCGAGGGGGACCCGCTCAAGCTTTATCCCCTTTCCTATTATAAAGAATCGGTCACCCCGCTGGTCGGGTTCATGGACGACGAAACCTATGTTTCGCTCCTCGGCCGCATCAAAGAAGGGCGCGAGGACATCATGACCGAGATGATCGGCATTTACAAAAAGGCGGGCAGGAAGAAAGAGGCGGCCGACATCCTGTTCCAGCTCGCCATGCTCAAGGCCGCGGCCAGGGATTTCAAGCAAGCCAAGACGCTCCTTGACAATGCGGTGAAGCTCAACCCTGAACACACGCAGGCGAAGCAGGAGAGAGACAAGATAAATCTCGAGCTCACGTACCAGTCTCTGGAGCCTGCCCAGCAGCCCGCGCCGGCGAAGCAGGAAGAGGCGGCCGGCATCCCGGATCATCTGAACCAGGTGGAAGGATATCTCACGCCGGCGGACCGGGTGATGAAGGCGGCGGAGCTCCAGGATCGCAGCAGGGCGGAGCTCAGGGTCATGCGGAATGAAGTATACGCTCACCACGGGAGGGTGTTCCAGGACGCCGAGCTTCAGAACTATTTTTCAAAAAAGACGTGGTACCGGCAGAACCCGGCGTATTCCGACGAACTGTTGACCGAGGTTGACAGGGAGAACGCAAGGGTCATACAGGAATTCGAGAACAAGGCGCAGTAGTCAGGCTGTTTCCGGCCCGCTTCGCCTCTGCCGCTCCGGCGGCTGCCGGCATGGTCTCAGAGAGAAATTCGGGTGAACGTCCCGGCGCAGGACTTTATTGACACTTTTGTTCGGGCTGTGCTATTATCAAACAGATGACGATTGAATTTAAATGGGATCGTCTCAAGGCGTTGCTCCATACGATGGGGTCGGCGGTGCTCGCCTACTCAGGAGGAGTGGACAGTTCCGTCGTCCTCAGGGCGGCTTCAGAAGCCGCGGTGTTTCCCTTTATAGCTGTTACCGCGGTTTCAGAGACCTACCCCGCGGGTGAACTTGGGTCAGCGCAGGAGTTTGCCCGCTCCCTCGGAGCGACACATCAGATCCTTCATACCGGGGAGCTTTCTTCAGAAGAATTTCTCCGTAATTCCCCGGACCGATGCTACTACTGCAAACGGGAACTGTTCGGGAAGCTGACACAGATCGCGGAGCAGGAAGGCATCACCTTCGTGCTTGACGGCTCGAACGCGGACGATCTCAGCGACCATCGCCCGGGCAGACGCGCGGCCCTTGAGTTTTCCGTAAGGAGTCCGCTTATTGAGGCAGGGTTCTCCAAAGCGGAAGTCCGCGAATGCGCCCGAAGCCTGGGCCTGCCCGTGTGGGACAAGCCATCGCTCGCCTGTCTTTCCTCCCGGATCCCCTACGGAACACGGATCACGCCCGGGATACTTCAGACCGTACAGACCGCCGAAGACCTCCTCCATACGTTCGGTTTCCGCCAGGTGCGGGTGCGTCACCACGGAGACACGGCGAGGATCGAGGTGGACCGCAGCGAGTTCGGGCTGCTGCTTGCGGACGGCCTCGCAAAAAAGGTCACGGCATCACTGAAAGAGCTTGGCTATACCTATGTCTGTCTGGACCTCGGGGGGTACCGGACGGGAAGTATGAATGAAGGAATTAAGTACAGGAGTCAGGAGTCAGTAGTCAGGAGTCAGGAGGAATGAGTCAAAAATCCATTGGCTGTACTATCCTGAATTCCGGCTTCAGGCTTCTGACTCCTATCCAAGGAGTTATCGAATGAAGGTACTTGTTGTCGGCGGCGGGGGCAGGGAACACGCGCTTGTCTGGAAAATAGCGCAGAGCCCCCGGGTCAAAAAGATCTACGCGGCCCCGGGCAACGCGGGCATTGCCGGGCTTGCGCAGTGTGAACCGGTCAAGGTTGAAGATATCGCGGGACTGCTTTCGTTCGCCAAATCCAGGTCCATCGACCTCACCATCGTCGGTCCGGAGACGCCGCTTTCCATGGGTATCGTGGACGAGTTCGCGAAGGCGGGTCTGCGCGTGTTCGGCCCGAGCAGAAAAGCCGCCGAGATCGAAGCGAACAAGGCGTTCACCAAGGACCTGATGAAAAAATACCATATCCCTTCGGCGGAGTACGAGACCTTCACCGACCGGGCCGCGGCGGAAGAGTACGTGCGCCGCAAGGGCGCTCCCATCGTCGTGAAGGCCGCGGGGCTCGCCGCGGGCAAGGGCGTGGTCGTTGCCGAGACCGTTGATGAGGCGATCAAGGCCCTGGACATGATCATGACGGAGAAGGCCTTCGGTCAGGCGGGCGACGTGGTGGTCATCGAAGAGTGTCTCAAGGGCGAGGAGGCGTCGTTCATGGCCTTTACGGACGGGAAGACCGTCGTCCCGATGGCGTCCGCGCAGGACCACAAGCGCGTGTTCGATGCCGATAAGGGCCCGAATACCGGCGGCATGGGCGCCTATTCCCCGGCGCCGATCGTCACCAGGAAGATCGAGCGTCAGGTGATGGAAAAGGTCATGATACCCACCGTACGGGCCATGGAAAAGGAAGGAAGGCTCTTCAAAGGCATTCTCTACGCCGGCCTCATGATCCATGAAGGCGAGGCCCGGGTGCTCGAATTCAATGCCCGGTTCGGAGATCCCGAGACGCAGCCGGTGATGGCCCGGCTCGAGACGGACCTCATCGAGATCATCGAGGCCATACTCGACGGGACCCTGGCAAAGGTGGACATGCGATGGAAGCCCGAATCGGCGGTGTGCGTGGTCATGGCATCGGGGGGGTATCCGGGCGCCTATGAGAAGGGCAGGGAGATCAAAGGGCTCGAGAACGCGGCCAGGCATCCCGGTGTCATCGTGTTCCACGCAGGCACCTCCCTCAAGGACGGAAAGGTCGTCACCGACGGCGGCAGGGTGCTCGGCGTCACCGGCCTCGGGCCGATCGTGGCGGCGGCCATCGACAATGCCTATGCCGGTGTGCGTGACATCTACTTCGAAGGAGCGCACTATCGCAGGGACATCGGGGCACGGGCGCTGGAAAAGGGGCGTTGAAAAGTCAAAAGGCAAACTGCAAAATGCAAAGTGAAGACAATGAAATATCATGGCCGCAGGCCATGCCGCAATTTTGCACTTTGCACTATGCATTTTACATTTTTTATTGATTAAGGAGTCCATATGGCCAAACCAGTTGTCGGAATATTGATGGGGAGCGATTCGGACCTGCCCGTGATGCAGGAAGCGGCCTCCATGCTCCAGGAGTTCGGCATCGAATACGAGATGACGATCGCGTCGGCGCACCGCACGCCGAAGAAGGTGCTTGAGTACAGCCAGAGCGCGGAGCGGCGCGGCTTGAAGGTGATCATCGCCGGGGCGGGGTGGGCCGCGCACCTGGCCGGCGTGGTCGCGGCGCAGACCACGCTGCCCGTCATCGGCGTACCGATCGATTCCTCCGCGCTGAAAGGGCTCGATGCCCTCTTGTCAATGGTGCAGATGCCGGGCGGGGTCCCGGTGGCGACCATGTCGCTCGGCAAGGCGGGCGCAAAGAACGCGGGGGTCTTCGCCGCCCAGATCATTGCTTCGAGCGATGTGAAGATGGCCAACCGCCTGAAGGTCTATAAGGTCGAAATGGAGCGCGAGGTGGAGGAGAAGGCGAAACGGCTTTCGGCCCTTTCCGTTCCGCCCGTCCAGAAGGAGCCGGCCAAAGAGGCCGTTCCGGCGAAGAAAAAATCGAGACACAGACGGAGGAAGAAAAAACCATCGGGTGCGGCTCCGGCACAGGAGCAGGCACTTTGAGGACCGAGCTTGATTGCCTGCCCTGTTTCTTCGGACAGGTGACCCGTACCCTGAGTCACGCCGGCATCAACGGAGATGCCGGCCGGCGCATTCTGCGCAGGGCCGAAACGGTCATCGGAGACGCATCGCTCGATCAGGCGCCGGCGCGGATCACCACGGTCATCCACCGGCTGCTGCGCGAAGAGACCGGCGTCGATCCGTACAAGCGGGTCAAGGACCGGTATAACCGCATTGCCCTCGGCGCGCTGCCGGGGCTCAGGCAGATGGCCGCCAGGGCGCCCGATGCACTGGAGGCGGGAGCTCGGCTTGCCATAGCGGGGAATGTGATCGACTTCGGGATCTATGAAAGCTTTGACCTGGACCGTACCATTGAGGAGTCCTTCCGGCTGCCTTTGTCCCGTACTGATTATCTTGCCTTTGCGCGCGCGGTCGACGAATCCAGGCACATCCTTTATCTCTGCGACAACGCCGGTGAGATCGTGTTCGACAAGGTCCTGATCGAGGTCCTTCGCGGCAAGGGCAAGGCCGTCACCGCCGTGGTGAAGGGTTCGCCCGTTATCAACGATGCCACGCTCGAAGACGCGGCAGCAGTCGGCCTTGCGGAATGCGCGACGGTGATCGACAACGGGAACGACGGCATCGGCACGCTGCTCGAACTCTGCTCGGAACGGTTCATGGACGAATACCGATCCGCGGATATGATCATCAGCAAGGGCCAGGCGAATTACGAAACGCTTGAGCAGGAAGAGGACAAGCGGACGTTCTTTCTGTTCAAGGTGAAGTGCCCGGTCGTGGCCAGGAACCTGGACAGGCCGGAAGGGGACATTGTGCTGAGAGGGAGTGAGCAGAGGGCATAGAGCAAAGGGCAAAGAGTAACAGCTAAAAACCATGCCTCAGGCTTCGGCCCCATGCGCTTTGCGCTATGCCCTATGCAAAGAATTTTTTATCATGACAGCGGAAATAATTAAAATAGACCCCGCTCATACTGAGTTCGCTTTTTCCCGCGCCCGGCAGGTGATCCGGTCCGGCGGCGTGATCGCGTATCCGACCGAGACGTTTTACGGCCTCGGCGCGGACCCCGCGAATCGCGTGGCGATCAAGAAACTCTTTGAAATAAAAGGCAGGCCCGCGGACCAGCCGATACTGCTCTTGATACGGAACGCCGGCGAGGTGGGGCAATGGGCGTCGGAGATCACCCCTGCCGCCGAGGTCCTCATGGAGAAGTTCTGGCCGGGCCCTCTCACGCTTGTGTTTCAGGCCCGGCCGGGCGTCATGCGTGAGATCACCGCGGGAAGGGGAACGATCGGGCTCAGGGCGCCCGGCAATCCGCTCACGCTCACGCTGCTGGAAGTTCTGGGCTCCGCGCTCACGGGGACGAGCGCAAATATATCAGGCGGACGAAGTCCGCAAACAGCGGCGGAAGCGGCGGCCGTGATCGGAGGCATGGTTGATCTGGTCCTCGACGGGGGCAGAACAACAGGCGGACGACCTTCGACCGTCATGGACATGAGCCAGGACCCGCCCCGGCTGATACGCGAGGGCGCGGTGCCGCTTGACGATATTTTTGCCTCTGTCCGGCATGTTGCCGCGAAGACGTGAGAAAAAGGGAAACCGCAGCGATGGAATGAACTGCGCATGGATGATGCGGCATCAAACAGCTTCTCTTAGCCGTCATGGACCATTAAGGGGAGGATGTGGAATGAAGATACTGGTGATAGAAGACGACGATGTGGTGAGAAGAACGCTGATCGACATGCTCAAGTATAAGCAGCACAAGGCCGAGGGAATGTCCAGCGCGGAAGAAGCGCTCCGCAAGCTTCCGGGAGATTACAACCTCGTCATCTCCGACATCCTTCTCCAGGGAATGGACGGCGTGGCCCTGCTCGGCAAGGTGAACCAGATGACCCCGAAGATCCCGGTGGTGATGATCACCGGCTACGGGGAAGCGGCGCTTGAGGATAAGTGCCGAAATAACGGGGCCGCGGGGTTCCTGAAGAAGCCATTTACCGTGCAGAGCCTCCTGGATCTTGTGGATGAGGTGGCAAAGAAAAAAACCGTTTAAGCAGTTCCGACGGTTCTTATTCTGAGGTATAAAAGGAAGGACGATGAAAAAAATATTTGTTTTGGACACCAATGTACTGCTCCATGACCCGCGGGCGATCTTTTCGTTCCAGGACAACGATGTCATCATCCCGATCGTCGTCATTGAAGAGCTGGACAAGTTCAAGAAGGGCATTGATGAAATGGGAAGAAATGCCCGTCAGGTATCGAGGATCCTCGACGAGTACCGGCAGCGGGGCAAGCTTTCCCAGGGAGTGCAGCTCGATGGCGGCGGGAATTTGCGCGTGGAACTGAATCATCAGTCCCCGCAGCACCTTCCGAATGAACTTATCGCTACGAAAGCGGACAACCGGATACTTTCCACGGCCCTGAACCTCAGCCATTCGCAGGACGTCGCTCCCGTGATCCTCGTGACCAAGGACACGAACCTTCGCATCAAGGCGGACGCCCTCGGACTTACCGCTCAGGACTATGAAACGGACACGGTCACGATCGACGAACTGTACGCCGGAGAGACCGAGCTGCTGGTCGCGCCGGACGCAATAGGCGAGTTCTATGCCAGGGGAGAATTGACGGCGTCGAACGGAAAACTTTTCCCGAACCAGTTCGTGCACCTCAAGAATTCGGCAAACCCGTCCCAATCCGCGCTCGCGCGGTACAACCAGCAGAAGAACGTCCTCGTGCCGCTCATCGGCGCGAAACACGGCGTGTGGGGCATCACGGCGCGAAACAAGCAGCAGCAGTTCGCCTTTGACCTGCTCTTGAACGACGATATCCGCCTTGTCACGCTCGTGGGCAAGGCGGGCACCGGCAAGACGCTCCTTGCCCTTGCCGCGGGCCTCGAGAGGACCATTGAAGCGCGGGTGTTCCAGCGCCTTGTTGTCTCCCGTCCCGTCTTCCCGCTCGGCAAGGACATCGGATACCTGCCCGGAGACATCGAAGAAAAACTGAGGCCGTGGATGCAGCCCATTCGCGACAACCTTGATTTTCTCACCGGCACGTCCACGATGGCCGCGAGAGGCAAGGGGAGGAAGGACCTTCAGAGCCTCTTTGACCTCGGTATGATCGAGGTGGAGCCGCTCACCTACATCCGCGGACGCAGCATGCCCAACCAGTACATCATCGTCGACGAGGCGCAGAACCTCACTCCGCATGAGCTCAAGACCATCATCACGCGCGCGGGCGAAGGCACCAAGGTCGTGCTCACGGGCGATCCCTACCAGATCGACAACCCCTACATCGATTCGTCGAGCAACGGCCTTACTTTCGTGGTAGAGCGGTTCAAGGAGCAGGCGCTCTCGGGACATGTCACGCTCGTCAAGGGAGAGCGCTCTGACCTCGCCGAACTTGCGGCAACGCTGTTATAAAAGGGACAATTCCTGAACTGTTTTCATTTTTCACCTCTCCCGGAGGGGGAGAGGGAGAGGGTGAGGGGGATTTTCGGACTCAATTAGGTCACGTCCAACGGGGGACTGCATGGGGTTGCCGAAAGAAATCGCCGAGCTTGTCGAACGCTTCGAGCGGAACCGCGATGCCTACACGTCCGGGCAATATAACGAGATGCAGCTCCGGCAGGAATTCCTCGGTCCGTTCTTCGAGGCGCTCGGCTGGGACATGACCAACCGACAGGGCTATGCCGAGGCGTACAAGGACGTCATCCACGAAGACGCGGTAAAGATCCGCGGAGAGACCAATTTCAATTAAATGTATCTTTGACACAGATATTTTTTTAATTTATGAACGGCACGCCAATCATATCCTTCAAGATTCGCTATATCGGCCTCGATGGCCCGCCTACCGAGCGCATAATCGACCTCATGAAGTTCACAAATGTCGGACAGTACCACATTTATGCCTTTTGTCATCTGAGAAATGAGTTAAGGACCTTCAACCATGCCGGCATTCAACAGTGCACTGCTCTATTGACAGGAGAGGAAATAACTGACTTGTACGTTTATTTACGAAAGCTGCATCAGCAGTTGCGTTGCAAGCCTGCAAAATTCAAAACATTTCCGACACGGAAGTAAATTATCTTGGGGGCTCGCGGGACTTGAAATTGAACTCTCTCGCTTCAGCCAAGCATGAACAGACTGTTCTCCAGCGCCAGATCGACGCCACTGACCGGCAGGTTGAACAGTTGGTGTATGAGTTGTACGGGTTGATGGAGGAAGAAATATAGACCAAGGTTGATTGATTTACGGGAAATATTCAGGTAGAATTACTATACAAAGCTATCAAATCTTATGCTCCGGAAAATATAGTAACGGGTGATGGAGGAGCGAAATGACCGCCCTTGAAAAATCAGTCCTCGACAAATTTAAAGCGCTTCTCCTGAAGCGCGTCAGCCTGTACAAGTTGATCCTATTTGGCTCACGGGCGCGCGGAGACGCCGAGCCCTCCTCGGACATGGACGTCCTGGTGATTCTTGAGGGATCTCCCGCCGAGAACGATTACGATTATGTCAGCGATTGCGCCTGGGAGGCGGGTTTTGAATACGGGATCGTAGTTGTGCCGGTTGTCTTCACCAGAACCGAATGGGAAAACAGCCCCGAACGCTACTCTTTACTGGCCCGCGCTGTTGAGCGAGAAGGGGTGCTCCTGTGAAAGAGGAGGAGATTTCAAGTCTCATACAACACCGAATGGTGCAGGCACAGACCGCGCTCGAAGACGCGGCATTTCTCCTTCAGGGCAACCGCAGCCCGCAGAGCATCGTGAACCGGGCTTACTATGCCATGTTTTATGCGGTGCTCGCCCTTCTGCAAAAAATCGGCACAGTCCCCTCCAAACATACCGGAGTGATAAGCTTGTTCGACACCGAGTTCGCCTTAAAAGGCATTTTCCCCAAAGAGCTTTCCAGGGACTTTCATAAGGCATTTGAACTGCGGCAGGCATGTGATTACAAGAACCTCGCGACGATCTCACAAGAAAAAGCCCGCGAAACACTGAATAACGCAAAGCGGTTTGTTGAAGTTGTAAAAAACTATCTTAGCGGTCAGGCAAAATAAGCTTTAGATGAATTGTGCGGAAGTAAATAGGAGTTTCGAACATTGCTCAAGGATGGGATAAAAGATGAGGATCCCATCTGATAGCCGTGACGGAAGAAGTAAAAATTGTCGAAGGGAATCACTAAAATGGCAAAGCATCTTTCCGGTTTCTTCGTTCTTATCCTTGCAGCCTGCGCACCCCATAAGGCCGATCTTGCTGCGTACTACCCTCCTGATGGGCAAATACCGATTGTTTCCCTCTTCAAGAATATAGAGTATGACGTTCATGGAAAGCCTGTTTTCAGCACGGCATTGCAGGAGCGTCCTTCCCATGAAGGGGAACAGTTCGTTGTGGTGCAGTATGTCGGGAACAAGCCCGTGAGGTCGTTCGACATCATTGTTGCTCCGGAGAGAGCGGACATGGCCCGTCCCTTTAAGGTCATTTATGAGTGGACAGGAAAAGGATTTAAGGCCGGGGTGGCGTCGGGCAAAAGCTTTGCGGACTCGGTCAGGAGAGAGCAGCAAAAGGACGCCTCCGGATCACCCGTACAAACGGGCACGGAGAAGGCCATGGCGGTGGGCCCTGTCATACTGTTAAGCGTCGGCGGTTTTGTCGTCGGTCTGGCGGCCAGCATACCGGCAACAGTTCAAGAGTTGGCGCACGCAGGAGTGAGCGCCCATGAGAAGGTTCTCTCCTATACCGTGTATGACTATGACGGGAAGCAAAGGCTGGGCGGCATGAAGACATATCTGCCAACCGACATCTCGCATGAAATCATCAAGACGGATTTTTTCTACCAGGATGACGAAACAACTCCTTCAGAGACACAGATTACGAGCTATCCGGAAAATACGGTCAGGACGATACCGTAGCAGAGGCCAAGACCGACAGCGAGAGAACCGAATCCAGCGTCAGATCGACGCCTCTGACGCGGACTACCTCATTACCGGCGACCGCGATTTTGGAGAGGCGCAGAAGCCGCTGAAACCACTATTCTATCCGTATCGCAGTTTATCAGGCTGACTATGAAATAAGCGTCTTCCAGCGTCTGCGATCAAGGTTTTGAGCCGGCCTCTATCTTGTACACACCACCCTCTTCATGATCGGCGACGTAAAGGTTTCCATCCTCATCTTCGCCGAAGGTGGAAATGGCCAGCTTTGAATCGATGAGCTGCTTGTGCTCCCATCCTGACCCCGATCTGCGAAGCCCCCAGATTCGGCCGGAGCAATAGTCCCCGTACAGATAAATGCCCTGGAGCGCCGGAAATCGCTTGCTCCGGTAGACCATGCCGCCGGTGACCGAACAGCCCCGGGAGTGGTCATATTCGACAACGGGCAGGACCAGGCCCGTGGCGTCGCACTTTTTCGATTTATAGCAGTGATTGCCTTCCATGATGTTCCATCCATAGTTTTCCCCGCCTTTACTCGACCCTGCCTGGAAGTCGACTTCCTCGTAGCGGTTCTGCCCGACGTCCGCGATAAAGAGATCTCCTGCCGGCCGGTCAAAGGAGAACCGCCAGGGGTTGCGAAGGCCTGTGGCCCAGATCTCAGGACGATAACCTTTCCTGTTCACAAACGGGTTGTCCGGCGGGATTGCATAGGGTGAT
>DATDRO010000004.1:0-3236 GCA_035291685.1 Nitrospirota bacterium
TAAATTTTATTTTATCCGTCTATTTATGCCAATGATTTTGTCCCGTGTTTTGTCCAGCAAATTGTCAATAAAAAAGGCTGATTTCTCCATCGAAATCAGCCTCCACTCTTTTCGCCTTTCACAACAACCTGCTATCCATCCACCCTCTTTACGCCGCCCTCACCCAGTCCACCCGCGCCAGTTTGTTATCGTGAGACCATTGGTACGCCACATCACCGTGGAATGCCTTTTTGATGGCCCGCCCGATCCGCTGCGCCAGCTTTTCGTTCGTCGTGGAAATAACGATGCTGCCGAAGCCGTTCTCTTTTATGGACATCACCCGTTCAAGAGGGTTGAACCCGCGCGCCCGCGCTTCCTCGTTCCTGATAAGGTTCAACAGGTCCCGCTTGTGCGGGAGCACATAGTCTCCCTTGAGGGTAACGATGCCGCCGGGGAAATTATCGCGGATCTTCAGGCAGGCCGGGCAGACCGTGGCAACGGTACCGGAAATCTTTACCACCGCATCGTAGAGAGCAGATTCGCCATACCACCGCTTGTTCTTGTAAACGGCATGACACCCGCCGCAAACCGATATCTTCCGGCTTGCGCCTTTCGGGAGATAGGGGTCCGACGTAGATGATTTCTTTTTATATGTCTGCTTATAGGATCTCTCTATTTTACCGACCATCTTCATAGCGTCCGCTCCTTAATTATGGACAGAACATCCTTCAGGGCAGCTTCATTTCAGCTTTCGCTGTATCTCGGGAAATTCTTTCTTGAACTCAGGGATATTTCGCGAGAGGAACACTTTGAGCGCCTTGAGTTCCGACAGGATGTCTCTCACCTCTTCGTCGATCTCTGACTCGTGCTTCTTCAGGGAATCGGCAAGGTTGGACAGGGCCTTCTCCTGGATCTTGAGCCGTTCAGCGATGCCATCTACGTTCCTTTTGTTGTTCATAGCCCACCTCTCGTCACGCTATTTATTCAGTTTTATCCCGAGTTTCTGTTCCATCGATTCGATCTTCTTTTCCAGACGCGATTCCCTGCCCTTACGGTCATCGATCGTGATCGTCGTGACCGCCCGTTCCGCGTCTTTCATTACTTCCTGATGGCATTTTTTCACCAGGCCCATCACTTCGTCCCATTCTCCTTCGAGCACCGTCCCCATGGGGTTCGCCTTATACGGAACACCGCTCTCGGTCACGATCTTGAGCGCCTTGGCGACAAACGGGCTCACACTCGACCCTTTTCCTATCGGTACTACGCTGAACTCGATAAGCACGCTCATAGTGGTCTCCTTTTCATCATAAGACAGCACGGGTGCGAAGCTTTTGCTTCGTGATGATCACCTGCTTGTCCAGGATAAATATAAAGCCGGTTTTTCCTGATGCTTATGACGCCGAATAATATTTCCTTTGTTTTGCAGGCAGGCCGGGCTCTCGCAACTTTGTCTGATTAAAGTATAGCGCTGCTTCATGTTGATGTAAAGGCGGGGCTGTCCTGTTTTTAATTTGAAAATCATGAGGGGCTATGAGATAATCATAGCCTAACGGGATATTCCTTCAATCGTGCCGGGAGGATGTCGTACGGTGAGGACCATATTCAAAGGCTTGGGGATAGTTGCGCTTATTCTGTCATATATCACCACGTCTTTTTTCATACGCCTGATACCGCTGCGCGATCGGAAAAAGCGCTTGCTCCTCATGATAAACTCATCTTTTTTCGCCAAACAGGCACTCCCGGTCCTCGGTATAGACGTGATTGTTAAAGGACGTGAAAAGCTGCCGGCGAGGGGAAAAATCCGGCTTATCGTCTCGAACCATGTCTCTTCCCTCGACATCCTGGTCCTCTTGTCGCTCATACCATCGGTATTTGTCACCTCGGTGGAGTTGAAACACAGACTGTTAACGGGCATGATCGCGCGATGCGGAGGAAGTATTTTCGTAGAGCGGAGGAGCGTGGCCTCGCTCAGGAAAGAGATCAGCGAGATCTCACGCGTGCTCAAGGAAGGATGCACCGTCGTTGTCTTTCCCGAGGGGACCACATCGAACGGAGAGCGAGTGATGCCGTTCAAAAATTCCCTGCTCGATGCGGCGGCCAAAACAGCCGTAAAGATACTCCCGCTCTGCGTGCGCTACCGGAAAGTGAATTCAGAAGAGATAACTGCTCAAAACCGGGATTCCGTTTTCTATCACGGAGGAGTAACATTCGTCAAACATGCTTTGCAGGTGCTTTCGCTGAAAAGCATCGAGGTGGAAGTAGTCGCACTGGAAACCATTCCCGTTCATGGCCAAATATCAAGGAAACAGCTGGCTGCGGCAGCCCATCACGCGATCAGCACAGCCTACCGGCAATGAGCAAGACGTTGCTTTGCGCTGAGGACTATGCCCCTTGTATCACGGCGAGTTCTCCCTTTTCGACGATAGAAAAGAATTCTATCTTGTCAGCTTTGCCAGCTCTTCCGCGGTAAGTGGCTTGAACGAATACTTGTACCCGAAGTAGGTCGCGAGCCCGTAAAACAGCAGGTCCATGGGCTGAAAGGTATCTTTCAGAACGGCACCGATGACTTCGGGCGTAACGCGGGAGAGAAGGGCAAGAAACGGGATCCCCTCCTGGCGGGAGACGAAAACCAGCACCGTGAGAAAATTTCCCGCAACACAACCGAGAAGCGATACCGCCGCGCCGGTGACACCAAAGATCGTATCAACGCCTTTCCCGAATATCCGGACAGCATAACCCACGAGAAACCCGACGCCGATCGCCACCAGGCCATAGTGATGATCGGTCCACACGGTAATGAGCGCCCAGGCCGCGGCTGCGATGACCGCCGCTCCGAGCCCTCCTGCGAGCCCCATAACAAGCTTCTGGTTGTCTCTCACCTCGTTCAGATACCGGTCAAGTTTGAACTGGTCGATTTCCAGTGCCTGTCCTGGCACGCCCTGCTGCGGAACTCCCTGCGCTTTGTCACGGCTATCCATGCTCCCTCCTTTAACGATGGTAGGTTTTGTCGGGTGCCAAAATTGAAATAATTATAGCAAATTTAAAGAGACATAGCAGGCTGTTGAAAAACTTATCTTTCGTGTCATCCTGAACGAAGTGAAGGATCTCAGGTAGTTGGAAAAACGAGATTCTTCGCGGAGTTTACCCTGAGTCAGAAAAACGAGATTCTTCGCTAACGCTCAAAATGACCGACGAAGGGCATCAAAATAACATTGTCTGGTTTTTTTGACTTTTTCAACAGTCTGATAGAGGGACGA
>DATDRO010000005.1:0-3635 GCA_035291685.1 Nitrospirota bacterium
GGCCTTCCATCCTTGATGATCTTGGTTTGGATGCCGCCATCATGTGGCTGTTGACGAATCATCTTCACGAAAAGGGGATCCGTTATTATCTGGACGTTGAATCGCCCCTCAAGATGAGGCTGCCTCCCAAGGTGGAAATCACGATTTTCAGGGTACTTCAGGAGGCGATTATCAACATCGCGCGCCATGCAAATGCGGAAAGCGTTATTGTAACCTTTGACGCCGGAGATAATTATTTATTAATTATCATAGAGGACGACGGCGATGGATTCGATGTCGATGAATTAATGAAGCATCCCATTGAGGGAGGCAGAGGCCTGGGAATCACGGGAATGAAGGAAAGGGCCTCGCTCGTTAACGGGATATTGCAGGTTTACTCGGTGCCGGGCGAAGGGACGAGAGTGTGCATACAGGTTCCGTTGAAGGACCAGGTGGAGCATGTCTAAGATACGCGTGTTGATCGCAGATGACCATGCGCTGGTGAGGGAAGGGATCGCCGCATTTCTGAAGTTATGCGATGACATTGAAGTGGTCTGCGAGGCGTCTGACGGGATCGAGGCCATCGAACGCGCCCATAAATTCAAACCCGACGTCATCCTTATGGACATCGGCATGCCGAAACTCGGCGGACTTGAGGCGACGGTGGAGCTGAAGAAAACAGCGCCGAACATAAAGATAATCGTCCTTACTCAATATGATGATCGGGAGTATATCTCTCGTTTTCTTAAGGCAGGCGTCTCAGGATATATGCTGAAGAAGGCGGTCGGGAGCGAGCTGGTAAACGCTATTCGGGCCGTCAACCGGGGGGAGTTCTATCTGTTCTCTTCGATCGCGTCGGAGGTCGTCGACGGTTATCTCGGCAAACACCATAAAGCGGTTGAAGAAGAAGATCTGTACGAAAAGCTGACCGACCGGGAAAAACAGGTGCTGAAGCTGATAGCAGAGGGCCACAGCCACAAGGAGATCGCGAGCCTTCTCAATATCAGCGCCAAGACGGTCATTGCTCACCAGACAAACATTTCAGAAAAACTCGACATGCATTCCCGTACGGCGCTTGTCAAGTTTGCCATCTCGAAAGGGATCATCAAGCTCGAAACGTGAGCGATGAGAATCTCCTCGGTGTCCCGGGTCGATCGCCTTCGACCTTTCATGCCCCTAAATAATCGAGCCATATTGACATACTATTCTTTTTATGCAATGATAACCGCATGGCGCTTGTAAATCACACGACCAGAGAGATCAACGCAAAGATCGTTTACTATGGCCCCGGCCTCTCGGGCAAAACGACGAACATCCACTTCATCTATCACCGCATCGCCCCCACCCAGCGCGGCAAGCTCATCTCTCTCGCAACGGAGACGGACAGGACGCTGTTCTTCGATTTTCTGCCGGTCGAACTCGGCACTATCAAAAATTATAAAGTACGGTTTCACCTGTACACCGTGCCGGGCCAGGTGTTTTACAACGCCACGCGCAAGCTTGTGCTGAAAGGGTCGGACGGGGTCATCTTTGTCGCCGACTCGCAGCGGGCGATGGCGGACGCAAACCTTGAGAGCATCTCGAACCTCCGCGACAATCTTCTGGAGCAGGAGATAGATATTGATATCTTTCCGATGGTGATCCAGTACAACAAGCGGGACCTGCCGGATGTGTTTTCCGTTGAGGAGCTGAACGAAGCCCTGAATCCGCGCGACGTCCCGTGCTTCGAGGCCGTTGCAAGGAGCGGCGACGGCGTGCTCAAGACCTTTACCTCCATATCCAAGCTTGTGCTCCAGGACATGCAGAAGTTTCCTGACCGCCACAACCTTGCGCTCGGCGATATCATGACAAAGAGCGAGCAGCGGGAGAGAGAGCCGCAGAAAGAGTCTCCTCCCCCGGAGCCTTCGATACCGGGGGCGCCGATGGCGGAAGCCAGGCCGGAGATGGCCGCCCTCGAGAAGGCCGTAGATGCCGGGGTCCGGGTGGACCTGGGGAAACCGTTCGTGGAGGAGGGACAGATCATCCTGCCTTTCGGTGTCGTGACGAAAGAAAAGGAGGAACAGTTCCAGATGCGCGTCACGCTCAACATGGAAGCGGCGGCCGCCAAGCGTTTTAAAATAGTAGTAAAAAGCTTCAAGAAAGAATAGAATATTGATGAATGCAAAAGGCAAAATGAAGAATGCAGAATGCAGAATGAAAAATGAAAAGGCCGATTCATTTTGCAGCTTGCATTGAGGTTTTATGTCCAAAGTAACCGTACTCATACCGGCGGCAGGTATGGGCAAGAGAATGGGCAGGGCGGTGGCAAAACAGTTCTTGCCGCTCGGCGACAGGCCCATGCTGGCGCATACGCTCCTCGCGTTCCAGCGCGCCTCCGTGGTCGATGAGATCATCCCTATCCTCTCTGAAGAAGACATGGAGACCTGCCTTGCGGACATCATTGAACATTATCATATCACCAAGGTGAAGACCCTCGTTGTCGGCGGCAAGGAGCGGCAGGACTCCGTGTATAACGGTCTTCAGAAGATCGAGATGGACACGGCCATTGTGCTCGTGCACGACGGGGTGAGGCCGTTCGTAACGCATGAGATGATTGAAGAGACCGCCGAGCTGGCCGGCAAGGGGGAGTGCGTGGCCGTGGGGGTGCCGCTCAAAGACACGGTAAAAGAGGTGGGAGCCGACGGCATTGTGCGCGCTACGCTCGACCGGAGCAGGCTGTGGGCCATACAGACGCCCCAGGCCTTTCCCGTAAAGACGCTCAGGCGCGTCTATGACGAGTCGTACGCGCATAAAATATACGGCACCGATGACGCGACGCTCGTTGAGCGGGCGGGCATCAAGGTGCGGGTGATCATGGGGAGCTACGAAAACATCAAGATCACCACCTCCGAAGACCTTCTGCTCGCGGAGGAAATTCTCAAGAGAAGGTGACGATGAGAATAGGCACAGGCTATGATGTTCACCGCCTCGTCGAGGGACGGAAGCTTATCATCGGCGGGGTGGACATCCCGAATGAGAAGGGTCTGCTCGGGCACTCCGATGCCGATGTGCTCATCCACGCGGTCTGCGACGCGCTGCTTGGCGCCGCGGGCCTCGGTGACATCGGCAAACACTTTCCTGATTCCGATAAGCAGTTCAAAGGAATTTCCAGCCTCATGCTTCTCGCCGACGTGTCGCGCCTCCTGAAAGAGAAAAAGTTCACGGTCAATAATATTGATGCCACTATTGTGGCCGAGAGGCCGAAGATGGCGCCCCATATACCGAAGATGATTTTTCATATGGCGTCCGCGGTCCAGGTCGAGGAATCGGCGATCAACGTAAAAGCCACGACGACCGAGGGGCTCGGTTTTACCGGCAGAGGCGAGGGCATTGCCGCATACGCTGTGTGTACGATCATGGTGCGGCAGCGCGAGTGAAGGGAGCCGGTGTGAAACGTCATGCTATCATTGTTTCTTTTTTCTCCCTCCTGATCGCTGCCGGCTTAGCCTTGGCGCAGACGGCGACCCAGCAGGAAGACCAGGAAAAGATCCAGCGTTATTTGTATGAGTGGATGGATGACAACGGCGTCGTGCATATCAGCGACGACCTGGGGGACGTGCCGGAGCAATACCGGCGACAGGTCCGAAAGAGATTGGAGCAGCCTGTAACTGAAGAGG
>DATDRO010000006.1:0-2305 GCA_035291685.1 Nitrospirota bacterium
GCATCCTTGAGCCCCCGTGTGAGAACTTTCGGATCAATGTCGATCGCCTGTTTCTTGAGGCTGTTTCCCATGTCAAGACCGATGGTGTAGCTGACCTTGTCCTTCTTTGTCTTGAGCTGCATTTTTTCCGCAGCACCCGCCTGACCGACCTTGTCCTTCTTTGCCTTGGGCTGCATTTGCTCCGCAGCACTAACCTGACTTGTCACGAACATCATACAGAGTGCAACAATCAACTGTACCTTCATGCCTGCTCCTTTCCTCTTCCAGAGGTGAATTTATGAATGTTCATCCGCACAGCAACGGATGAATCGTTTCATGATCTGCTCGCGAGGACATACCGACGCCGCTTTTTCATCATCGACTCGCCGCAACTACTGCCGCATTTGCAGCGACGGCGGCCCCTGAGCGAATGAACGCGCTTGGGGAGCGCCGGATCGTTACTCTGAAAAATCAACTCGATTACGTTGATCACCCTTCGACGGCCAGAGCGGGAACACTCCCTGGTCTGGCGCGATTGCGCGGCCGAGCGAGGGGGATGCCTTCGCCTGAACCAAATTTAGGGATGAGCCTCATCTCTTTTTGCCTTCTCCCCCGCTATCCTTGCAATCAAAGCTCTCACACATTCGTCTTGATGCTCTCGTCCTGTATCCCCAGAACGCTTTCGACAATGTCGGCAAGGACCTCGTCGTGATCGTGGTTCAGGGTAAACACCCTGCACTGCACCACGCGCGCGGGAATGTAGTCGAAAAAGTCCTTGAGCGGCTCCTTCTCGACCTTCCGCGTGGACGGATTGAACACGTAGATCTGACGCTCGCCCATCATAAGCGGGTTGACCGGCCGCGGGTCCTGGCTCGCCATGTCAACGCGGAACTCCAGGTCCTTGAGCTTCGCCGGGAGCGCCTTCCTGATCCTCTTCACCAGCTCCGCTGCGTCGATAATGGTCTTCCCCTTTTCGAACGCACGCATCGAGAGCGTGACATCATAGGCCATTTTCCACTTCACCTCGCGGGAGAGGATGGCCGACCACTCCCTTCCCAGCGCCGCCGTGGACCCGTCCTCGCCGGCTCCCCACTTCCGCACGGCCTCGAGCAGGGACCAGTCGGTCAGTTCGAGGTATCCCCGGAGGTTCTCAACGGGATTATAGGGAAAGAGCGCCGCCATGGTGTCCTTGAACAGCTCCTTGAGGTGCTCGTCTATCGCCCGCGTGGTGCGGTGGTAGTAAACATTGGTGTACATGTACAGCCGGGCGTTCAGGAACATGTTGAGCGCCGTAAGGCCGGACTTGTGCAGCGTGAGGCCTTTGTCCGAGAAGAACGTGTAGTACATAAGCCGGTCGATGTCCACCGCGCCGATGGCCACGCCGCACATGTACGCGTCGCGCATCACATAGTCGAGGTTGTCAACCGTATAGATGCCGGAGAGAAGGGGCTGGAGGAACACCAGCCACTGCGGTTTTTTCGCGGTCGATGCGGCTTGAGGTCCTTTGCCGATCAGAAATGCGATCTGCTCGGGGTCCAGCCTTTCCTTCTTTGCGAACTCGCCGTTCGGGCCCCGATGGATGGCCCTGATGATGGCTGCCAGTTCGTTCTTGATAATATGCTGGCCGAGCTTTTCGTGCGTGAGGCCGAACTGTTCGAGATAATTATCATCGAAGAAATGGCCAAAGGGACCGTGTCCCACGTCATGAAGAAGCGCGGTGACCCGAAGGAGCTCTTCTATGTAATTGGCCGACGGACAGTCAGGCGCCGCGGCCTTGAGCGACGGGTAGAGGTGGCGAGCGAACCTGCCTGCCAGGTGCATGGCGCCGAGCGAGTGCTGGAACCTGCTGTGCTCGGCCGAGGGGTAGACCCACCGGGCGCTCTGGAGCTGATATATCTGCCTCAGGCGCTGCATCCAGGGAGTGTCAATGATGTCCTTCTCGGTCTTTTCTCCCCCGCCTCGCGGCGTGGTGAAGGAAATGTAGCCGTGGACAGGGTCTCCCAGGAGGGCCGTGCCTTCGTAGAACTCTTCTCCCCTCGTCAGCTCGCGCATGGCAAGCATTATACAGTGAAATATATCGGAGTCAACTTGAAAAAGCGCTACTTTCGTGACGTTGTTACTTACGTTGCGTTGTGGCCACCCCTTCACTCTTCGCTATCGCCCGCGTTATGCTTGACGTGGCCACGCCGAGAGGCCGATCTCTTCCATGCCGCGTCGGGCGATCTGTGCGCGTGTCTGACTTACCGTTGACCGCCGACTTCCGCTCTCCAGTTCTTTCCGGCTGATCTGACCTTTCTTGCATTCTTGATCGATGATCTTTGTCAGC
>DATDRO010000007.1:0-2201 GCA_035291685.1 Nitrospirota bacterium
GAACTCCAAAGCAGCACGGCCGAAGGGAAAGTGCTGCCGGGTCGAGCCCTCGCCGCTTCGAATACTGACGATCATCGGGCGCGTTATGCGCCGGCGAGGAGGGGCTGCCGGGCGACACAGCCCCGGTCTCATACCATGCTCCCTCGTTTTCATAGAACTTTTGACAGTACCCTGCGGCTCCGCTTACCGTCAGGACCACCTCTTTTCATGACCAATACTCTATGCCCAACCGGCTGACGGACAGACCAGAAAACAAAAAGATAAAGGTTGACAACACAAATAATATTGTTTAAAATATTTATTAAATTTATAAGAGGCTTAGGGAGCATCCATGAACCTTCCTAACTATATCACCCTTTTTCGAGTGGTATTGATCCCGTTTTTTATCAATCTCATGATCTATGGTTATTACCGGGAGTCCCTCGCGGTCTTTGTGCTCGCGGGCGTGACGGACGCGCTCGACGGCATGATCGCGCGTCTTACGAAAAGTCAGACCGAACTCGGCGCTTTTCTTGATCCCATTGCCGATAAACTGCTCATTATCTCGGCATTCGTCACCCTCGTGCTCCTCGACAAGCTGCCGGTCTGGCTCTCGATCATCGTGGTGAGCAGGGATGTTATTATTGTGCTCGGCAGTATCCTTCTTTATGTAACGGGGCATAACCTGAAGGTCAGGCCTTCGATCGTGGGAAAGACCACCACGGTCTTGCAGCTCATGGTCGTGACGCTCATCCTGGTGTTGATAAATTATCATCCCCAGGGCCTCGAGCACGGATTCATGTCTGTTTTGCTGTGGACGACGGCCGTTGTCACCATTGCATCGGGCGTCCAGTACGTTCTGCGGGGAATGAAGATGGCAGGGTAAGCCAATGCGGATGCAGAGGAAAGACGGAAAAGAGAGCATGTATTGCTCAGAGATATTTCGATGGAGGTTTTTATGAAAGTAGCGGAGATGATTCGGCAGGCGCTCGAAAAGAAGGGATTTAAGAATCTCAAGGACGCCTCCAAGGTCCTGGGGATAAGCCCTGAGCTCCTGCGGGTCACTATCAACAAAGGACATATACCAAAGGACAAGACGCTCATCATGATCGCCAATAAGCTCGGTCTTGATAAATCCGTATTGATCCTTTCGGCCCACCAGGAAAAGGTCCCTTCGGAAGTGAAGGGGTTCTTCCTCTCGCCGTCGACGACCAAGTTCCGGCGGGGAAAACGCAAATACCCCCTTTCCGAGGAACAGATCAATTATCTGGAAAAGATCCTGAGCATCGACGAGATCCTCATGCTCAGAAAGTTCCGCCAGGTGACCGATGAGGCCAGGACGCAGATCTCGGGTTATGTGGAATATATGTTTGCGTCCAAGAGGAGCGCCTGATTGCTCGAAATTGCCCGTGTACTTCCCGGCAGCCTGGGGCTGAAAATCGGACTGGAGCCGGGCGACAGGATCGTTTCCGTGAATAACCACGAGATCCACGATGTTATTGACTTCAAGTATTTCAGCTCGGATGAACGCATAGCCCTCGTCGCCCGGAAAGCGTCCGGCCGGTTGCTTCGGTCGGTTGTTACGAAGATGCCGGACGACGACCTCGGGCTGGAGTTTGTGCCGTTTCGCATCAAAAAATGCCGCAACAACTGTCTCTTCTGCTTTGTCGACCAGATGCCGAAGGGCTGCCGTCAGAGCCTCTCCATAAAGGACGACGACTTTCGCGCTTCTTTTCTGCACGGCAATTATATCACTCTCGGCAATCTCACCAGGGAGGACTGGGAACGGATATTCAATCAGCGCCTCAGTCCGCTCTATATATCAGTTCACGCGACCGATACGGCTCTCCGCGGGTCTCTGTTGCGGAACAAGAAGGCCCCTGACATCATGACCGCGCTGAGGCGGCTGGCCGCCGGCGGCATCAAAATGCATACCCAGATCGTTCTTTGCCCGGGGATAAACGACGGGGCCCATCTTGTTAAGACCATAGAGGATCTGTCGGGCCTGTATCCGGCGGTTTCTTCGATCGCGGCCGTTCCCGTGGGGCTTACTTCACATAGAAAAAAATTGTTTCCCCTCAAGCCTTATACACCGCGTCAGGCCCGCGGCGTTCTCGAGATCATCACGCGGCTCGAGAAAAAATATAAAAAACAATTCGGCACACGGCTCGTGTTCGCTTCCGATGAATTCTATATCAAGGCCAAGGAACCCATTCCCCCGG
>DATDRO010000008.1:0-7914 GCA_035291685.1 Nitrospirota bacterium
CAGCCCCCGGCCCGAATGGTATTTTCTCTTCCTGTATGAACTGACGAAATATTTTCCCGGCAGGTGGACCTTCGTCGGCGCCGTGCTTCTTCCCGGTCTTGCTCTCGCCCTCTTTTTTCTGGCCCCGTTCCTCGACAGCGGGACCGCGACCTCCCTCAGGGAAAGAAAAACGGCCGCAGCGTGCGGTTTCGGTCTTCTCGCCTCGATCGTGGTCCTGACGGCCCTGTCGTTGCTATAAATTCTTATTATAGAGCAATGAAAGGTTCTAATCGGCTTCCCAGGTGAAATTGAGAAAACGAGTTATTGACAGAGGGTATGGTTTTTTGCTAATGTAATATACCTATTTTACCGTCAATCCACATGATAACGGGAAAAACCGTAAACGGGTCGCAGAAGAACGCGAGATTGACGATCGTGTCTGTTTTTTTGTTTTGCGAGCGTGCAATAATGGGGGTGATGCTCCGGATAAAAATTTTTCGTTCGTCGGAATTATGGATGTTTTGAAAGGACCAACGCGGGCCGAGGGGACGAGGCCCGGGTATGAACGGTACGACAACCCACTTTTACTATATTTTAGGAGGAACGCATGTCACTCAAAGATGAAGCACCCAAGGAAACACTGGATACTCTCGGCAGGGTATGTCCTTATCCGCTCCTGTTGACCAAGAAGGCTCTTGAAAAACTGCAGAGCGGCGCGATGCTCAAGGTCCTGTGCGATGCACCGGCCTCTGCCGAGGACAGCATCCCGCGGTATTGCGAAAAGAACGGTTTCGGTTTCGAATCGGTCAAACTGGAAGACAAGGGCTACTGGGAGCTCTACATCAAGAAGAAGTAAGCAGGCGAAGAACAAGACGTACGGGGTGCGCCTTAGGGCGCGGTCAATAAAATAAAGGGGAACAAGGGGGGGAATATGGGGTCTATGTTCGGGTTTATTCTGTCCGGCCTGCTTGTCGGTGCGGCTTTCGGCTTCGTTTTGCAGCGCGGACGTTACTGCGTCAATACGGCCTTCAGGGACGTGATCTTTATCAATGACTTTACTCTGTTGAGGGCATATGTTCTCGGCCTGGTCACTTTAATTATCGGGGCGAATTTTCTCGAAGACGTCGGCTGGCTGGGCGGCAACGGCCAGTTGTACCGCCAGGCTTTTGTACCGTGGGCGAATGCCATCGGCGGCTATATTTTCGGCATGGGCATTGTGCTTGCGGGCGGCTGCGGGAGCGGCATACTCTACCGAGTCGGCGAAGGCCTGCTGGCAGCTCTTGTAGCCGTGTTCGGATTCTTTTTCGGTATTATGACGACGAAGGCGGGGCTTCTGAAGCCGCTCTATGAAGCGTTGACAGCAAAGGTGGTGTATGTGGGCGAAGACACCACCCCGACGCTTTTCAACATGTTGGGTGTGAACAAATGGGTTGTCATAGCGGTTCTTACGGTTGCGGCTGTACCGTTTTTACTCAAAGGAACACCCTTTAAGAAAGCAAAAAAGGGCTATTATTGGTCTACGGCCGGGCTGCTTGTCGGCCTGGTGGCTGTAATTGCCTTTTGGGCTTCAGCGCATTTCGGAGGAAACGCCAGAGGGCTGTCGTTCACCGGACCGCTCAGGGAATTCTTCCTCGCCGTAACCATGGGCGATTCGCAGGCAAGCCCGTCGCTTATCAAGTCCGTTACGATGCTTGGCATAAACGTCTCGTGGAGCTCGCTCTATGTTCTCGGTGTGCCGCTCGGAGCGTATATCAGCGCGAAACTCCTGAAGGAGTTCAAGCTCAAGGTGCCGCCCGCGAATGAGCTTCTCCGCGTGCTTGCCGGCGGATTCGTCATGGGCCTCGGGGCGCAGATAAGCGGCGGCTGCAATATCGGCCAGGGATTTACCGGTGTATCCACCCTGGCCGTGTCGAGCTGGGTGACGACGGTCTTTATTCTGCTCGGCAACTGGACGATGGTCTATTTCCTGCTCATCAAACCGATGAGGGATTGATTCGCCGGAGTGGTTTGAGCCGCGCGGACCATCTCCGCGCGGCTTTCTTTTTTTTCGGCTCTTTCGCTTTTGAGTCGAGTGCCTCCGCAGATCAACCCGCTTCGCTCGGTCGCTTAGCTCGCCAGTGCGCTTTGACAATTGAGAATGTCCCGCGCTTATCCTTCAGCCGGCACGTTCTCCAGAAGGCTTACAAGACGCGCTCACAGCGACTCTTGCTCCGGGGCCGACCTGCGTTCGGCGGGTTTGAATTCTGGCGTGAGTGCATTCCCCGTCCCGCCAGAGCGGGACTGTGGGGAGTTTCAATTCTGGAATGAACAGAAGTAAGTTGTTGTGATGGAGAGTCTTTTCGAAGGGAGGTGAGAGACGATGGCAGGTGAAATGTTGGGCATCATGGTGACGAAATATGAGGGCCTGGGGCATATCTCAGGCTCGGTAAAGGCGGCCAGGGCGGCGGGCCATCCGGTGACGATATTCCTGACCGACGAGGGCGTGCGTTTTACGAGGGACCCCAAGTTCCTGGAAATGCTCAAGGTCCCCGGTGTTGAGTTTTCCTGCTGCGACCACAGTTGCGAGCGCGCCGGCATTCATGACAAAACGGAAGGCATCAGCTACGGCAGTCAGTATAACAATGCCACCATGCTTCAGGACAGCGCCCGGATACTGGTATTTTAACGAACACTATTCAGACAAGGAGTCGATCAATGAGTGATGCCAAGAAGATTGCTGTAATCGTACGAGACCGGCAGGCAGAGGCGCTCCGCGTGGCCGGCGGTCTTACCCTGGCGGACGACGTCATCGAGATATTCATTCTGGACCGGAAGCTCGACAAGGCCAACCCCGAGATCGCGCAGCCGCTCGAGCTCGTCACGGACCTTGACCTGAAGGTCTATTCGAACAATCCCGAGAACGGCTATGCGACGATGAGCGTGGAAGAGATGGCAAAAAAACTGCTCGAGTATGATCTCGTCGTGCCGTATTAAACAGGAGCGGAGGAGATAACCATGAAGATACTTCATATCGTAAAAACACAACCTGATGCGAGCACGAAAAAGATCATCGAGACGCACAAGTCGGGTAATGAGGTGAAGATCGTCGAACTGAATAAAGGCGGCGTATCCTACGACAAGCTTATTGCCGATGTGTTCGCATACGATAAGGTTTTCTGCTGGTAGGACAAAACGACGGCGGCTCCGGGGGGCTGAGCTGCCGGGTAACAATGGAGGCTGTGGGACCTGCGTGAGCGGGGGAGAGAACGCGGTCCTTTTTTGTCATACAGGGTCTGATAAAACTGCACAACGTCACGAATTTACGCGATTGCTCACGAATAAAGCGCTTTGGTTTTTTTACTATTCGTGTACATTCGCGTTTGTTCGCGGTGGAAAATTTATCTCTTTTGTATTTCAGCTTATCGGCATCTCAGGTCAACCCGCTTTGCGCGGTCGCTTAGCGTGCGGTTTGCCTTGAGCGTTGATAATGACTGGTACATCATCCTTTAGCCGGCATGTTCTACAGAGTGCTACACAGCACGCCCACAGCGACTCTCGCTCCGGGGCTGACCTGTGTTGGCTGACGGCGCGCGGAACTCAACTTTTATTTTGAACGAACTATAAATTTTTCTCTTTCCGGAGGCCTCATGGACATCTCGGTTGCGCTTGCGGCGGGTGCGGTTGGAGCCGGTTTCGGATTTGTTCTTCAGAGAGGGAGATTCTGCCTGAACAGCGCGTTCAGAGATGTTCTGTACATTAAAGATGTAACGATCCTTCGTGCATACCTTCTGGCGCTCGTCATAGCCACGGTCGGGGCCAACCTTCTGGAGCAGTTCGGCGTTCTCCGGCTTGACCAGGGACGGCAGGAGTTCGCCTGGCTTGCGAATATCCTTGGCGGTTATCTTTTCGGCATCGGCATGGTCCTCGCCGGCGGATGCGCCAGCGGCACGTGGTACCGGGTGGGCGAGGGACTCGTGGGCTCATGGATGGCCGCGCTCGGATTCATGATCGGCGCAGCGGCTGTCCGAAACGGGGCGCTTTCCGGCCTGTACGCATATCTCCGGGGCTTCGTCCTGTCTCCGGGCAACAGCGTTACGGTTGACGGCGCGCTCGGCGTTAATCGATGGGTCGTCATTCTTCCGGCGTCCGTCCTGGCGCTCGCCCTGGCGTTTAGCGGCAGAAAAACCTATAATCCCGGCCGGACGGAATACCACTGGCGTAAAACAGGGGCGCTGGTCGGGCTTGTTTCAGTGCTCGGCTGGTATGCGTCTCACGTGATCGCCGGCTCGGCAGCGGGCATCTCTTTTACCATCCCCTCTGAAGAACTGCTCCTGTCGCTTACCACCGGCTGTCATGGGGACTGGAGCATGGCGCTGCTTCTGGGCGTGCCGATAGGGTCTTGTATCAGCGCCCGGAGTCTCCATGAGTTTTCCTGGCGGTCGCCCCGCGCTGATGTGATGATGCAGCAGTTTTCCGGCGGCCTGATCATGGGCGCAGGCGGCATGCTCGCGGGCGGCTGTCTGATCGGCCATGGCATCACCGGAATCTCAACGCTTTCAGCGGCAAGCGTTCTTTCAACGGTATTCATGCTTCTCGGCTCCGGGACCATGGTCTATCTGCTGTTCATGCGGAGCCCCGCGGTAAAATGAAGAGTACAAGCCGTCATCGCGAGCCTAAATCGAGTTTGCCGCCCCTGCTTGAATCATATTAAATGCGTTTGTATTAGCTGCTATTTTTTCTTAGCTGTTTTTTTCTTCGTGGTCTTTTTCGATCCACAGGCGCCTTTGTGGCTTTTCCCGCATGCCATCGCCCTCACCTCCTTTCACGTGCGTTCCGTAGTATTAATAGTTTCACCCCCCCCTTTCCAAAGGGAGGAACAAAACACAGAGAGACGCTCAAAATTTCCAATATCTATATTATCACAGAAGCAAAATAAATACCGCTAATTCTTTGCGGCTTGGGGCCTGCCTCGTGGCATTTGCGTTAAAAAATTGCTATACTTAATTTCCAATATGATGGCATAGAAAAACGTTCTCACGGAGGATGACCGATGGCGGAAAATGGACTTTCACAGGGCACAAGTTTCAAGGACAGGAAGGGCGGTCTTGTGTTTTTCGGCATTCTGCAGATACTGCTCGGCGTGTTCTCGATCCTTCTTCTTGGTCTCAGCATCCTGGGGGTCGTTATGACCCGGATCTCGGGGACCGCGGCAGGGCAGGCGATGAACCTGAAAATGATGTTCCCTTCGTTTCTCATGTATACCGTCGGGGCGGTTGTGTTCATCTGGCTCGGCATCGGTTCGATCACGGCAAAACGATGGGCGCGCGCCCTGACGCTTATCCTTTCCATGATCTGGCTCGCCATAGGGGCGCTGACATTCGGCTTCGAGGCCTACCTCATGCCGAAGCTCCTCAGTGGAATGCAGCTTGAGGGCGGCCGGATGCCGGAATCCGGCATGGCCGTCGTCACGTTTTTCATCCTCGGATTCATGTTCGTTCTCTTCGTCGTCCTTCCCGCCGCATTCACTCTTTTCTTTCGCAGTCCTCATGTGAAGGCCACCTGCGAACAGCGGGACCCGAAGCCGCGCTGGACAGACCAGCGGCCTCTGCCGGTGCTCGGCCTGAGCCTGATGCTCTACGCCGGCGCGGCAAGCATGTTGTTCATGATCGCCTACCCCGCTCTTCCTTTTCTCGGCATGCTTCTTACCGGCTTTCCGCTGATCGCGTACTCGGTTACCGTCGCAGCCATTCTGCTCTATCTCGCAAGGAGCGTGTACAACCTGAAGACCGCCGGATGGACCGGCGCGCTTGTCTTGTCCATACTTGGCTACGGTGCGGGGGCTCTGACGTTCTTCAAGATGGACATGATCGAATACTACAGGGCGCTGGGATACAGCGACCTGGCGATCTCCCAGATGCGTCTTGCCGAACTATGGGAGATCATCGGCACAAGAACGATCGTCGTCCCTATGATGATCTTCTCGCTTGCGGTCTGGATAGGCTATCTTTTGTACGTAAGGCGGTTTTTTCTTGCTGATCCGCAGGAAGGGTCAGGAGACACGATGCCATAGCATATCGGCACGCGGAGCGATCCTCAAATTATTAAAATGCCCGCCCGGTGAAGGGCGGGCATTTGTGTCGGCATCCTATTTATTTTTGAGCTCCCGGGCCTCGTCCTCGAGTCCCGCGATCTTTTTTTCCATCTCCGAGATCCTGCCGGCCATCCGGGTGATCTCGGCGTCCGCGGCGCTCAAGGCCGGGGGATTCCGTTTCGCAAGGTCGTAGGCCCTGCCGCCCAGTTCCGCGAGAAGTTTCTCAAGCTTCCGGTGGTATTCGAATATCTGATACTCCACGCCGGCGCGCGACGCCAGGTTCATCGCCTTGTCCGCGGCCATTTCCGTTCCTTTCCCCACAACATCGACCGCACGATCGAGTCCCGTTTTCACCCTTTTCCATATGGGTTGGAGATCGATCTCGTCGAATTTCTCCCTGCCGGTCTTGAGCAGGCCCCGTGCTTTCTTTAAAATGTCCGATTTGGTCTTCGCCGTCCTCTTCTTCACAGCCATGTCCGCACTCCTCCTTGTCGGATTAAACGACATTGCTTCGTCGCGGAGTTTACCCCGCACTCTGATACGGGGCTCCTCGCAATGACACAATAGTAAGTTCACTGGTATTAGTATAGAAGCTCAAAGGCATCCGGTCAAGGCAAACAAGAGACCGAAAACAAATAATGAACGCCGCGTGGAACGGCTTTTATTCCGCGCTACTTGCCGGCAATCGCACGACTATTTTAGTTTGGAAAAACTATATTGTGCTGCATCTTGCAATCGGCGCGCAATCGGGCCGTGATATTGTTCCAGCCGTTATCCTGGATATTGCATCCTGTATCTCGAATGTTGAAGGAGGTATCTGCATGAAGAGGGAACGCAGGAAGGAAAAAGGGCACAGCGACGGGCCGAGCGTGGAAGAATATCTGCGTCTGGATGAGAACGAGAAGGACATCGCGATCGAAAAGGCGGTGATCAGGCTCCAGACCCGCATACACGAGATTCTGTATTTAATGGAGGCGGAAATAAAAGAGAAAAAGATCGCGCACAAAAAAGAGGGCAAAAAAGGCGGAAAGGAGTCAATACGATAGGAGAACGATTTACGACACGCTTCACTAATACGTAAACCCTTTCAATTCCTGCTTCATTTTTGCCGTCGCTTCCCGGACCGCCGACAGGTGGTCGGCGGACGGAGAGCCCTTTAACACCGCCCGGTCGAGCGTGGAGACCGCGGCGGACAACGCATTCTCCCGCTCTTTCAAGCGCACGAACCTGTCTCTGAGTTCGCCCCGCATCCTGTCGAGATCGGAGGCGAGATCCTGGAATTCCTCGTCCCCTCTCAGGGCAACCCCGCTGACGAGGTCTCCCGAGGTCATTCTGGTAATGTCCTTTTTGAGGCTGTAGAGCGGCCCGCCAAGCTTTTTCCAGAGGGCCCGGATCGCGTAGGCGAGGAGGGCGGTAAAAAAAAGCAGGGAAATGATATGCGCATGGATCGCGGACGGCATGAGCAGTTCCGAGGTTGTCTTTATATTGATGTGCGGTGAATAGAGAAATTCCTCCAGCCTTTTCCCTGCCATGATGGTAAAGAGTGAGACCGTGGCGGCGGCCCAGACCGTCGTGGTTATCACGAACCTCAAAATAAAGCGAAACTGAAAATCTTTCTTAATGAAGTAGATCTTTCTGCCCGCGATACCCATGTTCACCCCTCCCTCACGTTCTCACTTCCGAAAGGACGGCGCTCACGTTCCTGAGAATAGTTTTCATCTCGTCAGCCGTTTGCTCGAGGGCAGGCGCCTTCCCCTCCTGTTGCATGAGCGTCGCGGCGGAATCAACCTTCCGTTCCATAAGCGTGAGGTGATCTTTAAGCGTCTCGACACGGACCCGGTACCGGGTCGCTGCCTGGTTCAGGG
>DATDRO010000009.1:0-3334 GCA_035291685.1 Nitrospirota bacterium
AGCATAGCAAATATTTTGGAGATGGCAAGCGCTTCTAAAAAAAGGTTGCGAAGGACAAGAAGCGGTAAACTGGACCGTGTCACTTGACAAACAGAGGACCATGCAATATCTTAAAAAGCAGAGAAACATAGCTTCTCATCAAACTGAAACATCATCTTGTCAAGGGTTAACAGCCTTTCTCCTGAATCAACGCATTACCGGCAAGGACGAGCAAGCCGACTTTCTCCATTCCGGTATTTTTTCGTTCAATTTTTGATGAAAGGATAACGCATATTTATGGACACAAAACTGCTCCTCATCATCACAGCAGTCGCCCTGATCTTCGCGCTCGAAGGCGTGTTCCCCCATTACCGGGACCGCGCGGCAAGGGTGAGGCACGCCGTTCCCCATTTCATCACGGCGATCATGAACGGCCTCCTGACGAGGTTTTTTCTTGCCGGGCTGACGATCGCGGCGCTTGCGTGGGCGGAAAGCAAATCGCTGGGGCTCGCCCACATGCTCTCGCTCCCGGCGACCGCGAAACTCATTTTTGTATTCGTGCTCTTCGACATCTGGATGTACTTCTGGCATATGGCCAACCACCGCATCGGATTTTTTTGGCGGTTCCACCGGGCCCACCACTCGGACACCGAGATGGACACGACCACGGCGCTCCGGTTCCATCCGGGCGAGCTTGTCCTTTCCACGTTCTTCCGGCTGCCCATCGTCATCCTGATCGGAATGAGCTTTAGCCAGCTGGTCCTGTTCGAGGTCGTGCTGAATGTGTCCACCCTGTTCCACCACAGCAACCTGGCGGTGCCGGAGAAATGGGACCGCATGCTGCGCACGGTCATCGTGACGCCGAACATGCACCGCGTGCACCACTCGGTGGAGCTGTCCGAGACGAATTCGAACTTCACCAGCCTCCTGTCCGTCTGGGACCGGCTGTTCCGGTCCTTCCGGACGAGGGAAGACACGCATACCATCACCATCGGGCTGCCGTCATTCAGGGAAACAAAGTATCAGCGGCTGTGGGGGTTCCTGATAACGCCCCTCCGGTAGCCCCGGGGTGGACGGGTGCGGTCTGATATGAGAAAGATGGCGCCGATCTCATAAACATAAGGAGGTCTTAGCATGAAAACAGCGGAAGATAAAGGATGGAACCCTTATCTTGCAGGAGCGCTGGCCGGGCTCCTGCTCATTCTGTCCGTATGGGTAACAGGGAAGTATTTCAGCGCCTCGAACGCATTTGTACGCACGGCCGGGATCATGGAAAAGATCGTCGGCCCTGAGCGGGCGGCGGGAATGGATTATTTCACCAAGTACCTGCCGAAAATAGACTGGGAGTGGATGTTCGTCGCAGGGATATTCCTCGGCTCTTTTCTCTCGGCGACGACTTCCGGGAGTTTCCTGCTGAAGGCGGTTCCGGACATGTGGCAGCGCCGGTTCGGCCCCGGCAGAGTGAGGCGGGATATTGCCGCCTTCTTCGGCGGCATGGTCGTGATGTTCGGGGCCAGGCTTGCTGGCGGCTGAACAAGCGGACATGGACTGAGCGGGTCCGTTCAGTTGGCAGTCAGCGGATTGACGGCGATCATCTGCTTTTTCCTGGGAGGCATCGGCACCGCCCGCATCCTGTATGGTGGAGGTAAAAAACAATGAGCATGCTCGCATACGGATTGATCACGGGGATCCTCTTCGGCTTTCTGCTCCAGAAGGGCCGCGTCCTGCGCTTTGATAAACAGATCGGCGCGTTGCGCCTCATCGATCTCACGATCGTTAAATTCATGGGCACGAACGTCATCGTCGCCATGATCGGCGTGTACCTGCTGAAGGACCTGGGGCTGGTACAACTCGACCTGCTTCCCACGGTGCTGGTGAAGAATATCGCGGGAGGCCTCCTCTTCGGCGTGGGCTGGGCAGTGCTCGGCTACTGCCCGGGCACGTCCGCCGGGGCATTGGGCGAGGGACGGTGGGACGCTGCCTTCGGGGCTCTCGGCATGGTTGCGGCCGCCGTCATTATGGCTGAATTCTATTCTTCAGCTGCGCAGGCGACTTCCGGATGGGGAAATTTCGGGCAGATAACGCTTCCGAACGTGCTCGGCGTGAACCACTGGTTCGTCATTGTCTGTTTTGCGGTTATGTATCTGCTGTTTTTCAGATGGGTTGAAAAAAAGGGACTGTAACAATGGGACCCCTTGAGGACAGGCAGCGTTGCCGATGAATGTCCGGAAGAAGTCCCTGGTGGTCAAGAAGTTTCTTTGGGTCCGGGTGATCTTGGGTGGCCGGGCATGCTTCACCGCATCCCGCCGAAAAAACGATCTGCCGGGTCTCTTCAAACCTGCAGCGGGGGCCTGACAACTCGATCTTTGAGTTCGGCCCCCTGCTGTACTCCTGCCGGAATTACTTCTTCTTGCTCTTCGGTTTTTTGACTTCCTTCTTAGCACCCTGCCGTGAAGCTGCCATGTGTCATCACCTCTTTCGTTTACTGATCTTGTCTCCGCGGTCATTGCCTTCCGCGCGTATCCTTTGTACTTATTTAGCCTCTCCCTCATCCGGAGATTGTCCCGGACCCTCTGCGGGCGGGGTTATGTTTTTTTCCAGTTTACGCTGTCTTTTTTCCTCATTCTTTTTTTTCTTTGCTAATTCTTTCTGGCGCTTTTGGAAATTGAAATTCGGTTTTCCCACTGTTTCGCTCCTTTTGAGAAGATGTTTTTTACGAACTGAAGTCGTCTCCGATCGGAGCTCGCCGCGATTATGATCAAACACGGGGTCGAGCCCGGCGAATACCCGGGTGACTGAGGCATTATACCGGGATATGAGGACAATGTATACACAATTTGATTGAAGGAGAGGAAAGATGCTGCTTGTCCGAAGGAGAGTGAAACCGCGCTTTGCGGATGTTAAAGAAGAGACCACGGGGCCCTCACCAGAGGGCCCTGCTTTTTCTAAAATTTGCAGACCAGCTGGACCAGATTGAGACTCGATTTCTCATTTGCTGTGTCGCTCGTTACAAAGTCCGTTGTATGAGCAACCTGCCGCTCGACCTGAAGATGGATATCCTTGCCAAGAACATACTTCAGGCCCAGGCTGTTGTCGTACTGGCCATCAAGGTATACTTTAAAGAAAGAAGTCATCTTGCCGTACCGTGCCTCGGTCTCCGACGTGACACCCAGCTTCCCACTCTCAACCGGGACCCGCAATCCCGTTTTCAGCAAAAAACCTTCCTTGACAGGAGTATTGCGGGCGGTAGGCGCTTCATCGTTCTTATTTTCATCGATGTCCGTCCCGACATTTTTTTCAGAGACACTGTCTGTGGAGACCTCAAATCTCAGGAGTCTGACAAGCTTGTCGATCT
>DATDRO010000010.1:0-6487 GCA_035291685.1 Nitrospirota bacterium
CCCGCCGTTGTTCTTGATCGTATGCTCAAGCACCCGCCGCCGGATCCCGGCCGCAATGCGCCTGACCTCGTCCTGCCGCCGCAGAGATGTCTTTCCCTTATCCGCTGCTTTCATGACCCTCCAACCATTTGGCGATCCCCCGGGACCCGTAGAACGAAGTCTATAATGACACCATAGTAAGTTCGTTTGTGTTAATTATATTCGTGCTGTTCTTCTCCGAAAACAGCGTGAATGATCTCCCACGCGGTCTCCTCAATGGATTTGTTCGTGGTATCGATGACCTTCCAGCTCCGGTGTTTTTTGCTGAGGTCACGGACATATTCGACCTCGGCGAATATCTTCCGGAAGGCGCTGTAGCTCGGCGCGAGACCGGAATGTTTTTGACGCACCATCCTCACTTTTTGGAGGACCTCCGGGTCTATATTGAGACAGACGATCTTGTGCTGGTCTATCTCAAAGAGCTCTTCGGGCAGGGGGATGCCCGGAACAATAGGGACATTGGCGACCTTGTAGCCCTCCTGGGCCAGGAAAAAAGAGGTCGGGCTCTTGGATGTCCGTGAGAGACCGACAATAACGATGTCCGCTTCATGAAGGCGCTCGGCTCCCCTGCCGTCGTCGTGCTCGATCGTGTACTCTATCGCGTCAATACGCTTGAAATACCGCGCATCGACCTTTCTGAGCAGGCTCGGGGTTTCGAGCGGTTCCCGCCGCAGATAGGAAGAGAGATTGTGTATGAGCGGGCCCAGAATGTCGAGATGGATAATATTGTTCTTCAAACAGTATGCGCTGGCATAGTCCCTCATCTGTTTTTTGACGAAGGTAAAAGCGATGAGGGCCCTTTCAGCTCTGGCCTGTTCGAGGACTTTTTTGAGGCCGGCCTTTGAATCAATATCGTGAAAAACCATTATCTTGGTGCGGGCGTGCTCGAACTGCACCAGGGCAGCCCTCAGGATGTGCAGGCCGCTCTGGCCGGTGGCATCGGAAATAATATAGATCTTCTTCGCGGGCATTCTTCGATTATGTTTTTTGACCACAGGCGGTCTTATCGCGCGCGGCAAGCCTGAAAGGGAAAAAACCTGTTTGCCGGTGTATTGCTTTACGAACGACCATACCAAAACGGAAACAGCCTGTCAACGGGAAAGGAAGGCGAGGCTTTCGAGAAATATCAATAAAGCAAAAAATTGTCATTCTGAACGAAGTGAAGAATCTTATAAATTCATGATGATGATAGACCCTTCGCTCCGCTCAGGGAGACAAAAAGGATTTGGACAACAGCCCGTCAAAGACTCCACCCCGCATCTCCGGTATCCCGTTATCGCAATCGGGCCCCGCACTGCCTGCAGACTCGCCTATTAAGATCACTGCCCAGATATTTTTTACATGACGGGCATTGCCAGTTGTACGCGGTAAAATTGAGAAAGGCAAGGATAAGCAGGATCTGCAAGGCGACAAGGGTGTCCTTCGAGAACGGCCCGAGGAGATCAGGGCGTTTGTACAGTACGGCGAACAGAAGAACGAGAAGGAGTGCGGCCGCGATGGAGATGATCTGGCGGGTACGGCGCATGGCGAAATCCCGCATGATCGTTTGCGTGTCTCTCTTTTCCATCTTCGTAAATTCCTTTTGCGTGAAAAAAACGACCTCGGGGAGCCGCCCAAAGCCGATTGATTATCACGCAAAGACGGTTGTGAGTCAAGGCGAAATTACTGTTGTCCTCCGGTCTTCTTTCCCCATCCCGCCGAACGGGCCCTTGTATCATTGAAGCTCCCTGCAGCAAGCTACAGGGAATGCGCTCTCTCCAGAATTCAAAATTTAGTTCTTAGTATTTTTCAATCAGCGTAACTCCGCCTGCGCCCAGCGTTTACGAGTGGTAACGCGAGTGCAGGGTGTGTTAATCCGTGGTAAAATGGTTTTTAGATTTTCCTGCCATTTTGAAAAGAATTTGATTCGTAAGTTACTGACCCACGATCAATTCATCCAGCGATCGCTTGGGCACATGGTGGACGCCCTGAGCGTCCCTCCAATATTTGATGTCCCCTGAAGGACCGATTGGCTCGATAACAACCGTCTCTTTGGGTTTGCCGAGCGCTATCACCAGAAGGACCTCGAAGTGGTCCGGTATCGCCAGCGCCCGGCTGAGGGCCGGCTTCTGGATCGTCGCTATGATACAGCCTCCCAGACCCTTCTCCGCGGCGCCCAGCAGGATGCTTTGCGCCGCGATACCGTGATCACAGCCGAAGGACGGCTTTATGTTCATGTCTCCCAGAATAATAATGTATGCAGCAGGCCGCTCGCCCTCAATGGGCCCGGCCCAATCCTTCAGATAGGCGGCCCACCCCAGGTGCGGGAAGATCAGGGCATTTCGGGAAGCATCACCGGACACCATGAACTTCAACGGCTGCACATTGCCGCCGGTAGCGGAAAGCCTGGCAAGATCGACCAGTTCCTTCAGGGTCTCCATGCTCACGCTTGCGTTCTGGTGGAAGCGCCGGTAGCTCCTGTTTTTCAAGACAAGGTCTTTCATCATCATAGAAGACCCCCTGGAGGGCATAAGTGATTGTTCGGTTTTCGGGAGTATATCAAAATTGAAAAGAAAAGGGAATCGAAAGAAGTTCAGAAGTTTGACAAACGGGGTCAAGGGTCCGGCGCAGGTAAAAAAACAGCCGCGGCGACCGAGAACGAAGTGGGGAGGGGGGCAGGGATTTCACAAACGCGGAGTAGCAAGTGCGGACTGAAAAACAGGGAGATTCACCTATTATGATATTTCACTTTTGCCGTCTGTGTGTTTATACATGATCATTTCAAGCATGCGGACAATGCCGGTGCCGAGCGTAAAGAGGGCTTCGACCGGAAGGTTCTTTTCAGCGGTATCGTCGAAAAAAACATGCAGGCGGGATTCAAGATCATCTTCGGGCTTCCAGTAACAGATCAGGATCGGCACTTTGGGAAGAGGGTAAAGGACCACGGATATGTCGGAGTCGAAATTATTGAAGGACGACGCGCCGCTGAACATGCTGATCAGGTCTTCAAAAAGCTCTGCATGGGCATCGGCGATCTGTTTCAGCGGCTGCTCGCAGCGCCGTACGAAAAGAGGGTTCCAGGTTTTTCCCTGCTCCAGCTCCCGGAACGGCACCCATCTTCCGGCAATGGTCTCTCCCCTGCTGAAAAGAATATAGCTGAGCAGCGGTATCGTGAACCATGCATGGGTGTGGCATTGCGAGCTCACGTTGCCCTGCGTATTAACCGCGAAGTCCTTGCCGAGACACTTGACCGTCAGGGTCCGCCCGATGATCTCCGCTCCTATCCTTTCCGCCCGTGAAAAGATATCCGTTGCTGCGATCTTTGCCTGCAGGTCCTTCAACGTATCTTCGCGTATGCTTTCTATATTAGCCGGTCGCTCGATGTTCCTGCTGAAACGGTCGACAATGTTCTTGTCCAGATGCGGACAGTCGGCAAGGCGTTTTTCCTCCTTGATGACCGCGGCGGCAAACGCCAGGCAGGTCGAGGTCCGGCATTCTCCGCAATTGGATTTCGGCAACAGCTTATACACTTCCAGGGGGGTGCGCAGTTTTGACATCCGACAACAAACCTCTCTCCCTTCAAGGCATCCGCGCGGGTCATGAGCCGTGATCTAAATCGTTTTTTGAGGCGCTTTCTTCATGCTCTTCCCCAGCATGCTTCCGAGAGTGCGGGAGGCCTGCACCACCGCATCGCTGACCCCCTTTGCCGTGGAGGCGTGATATTTCCTGCCCGATTCCGATTCCGCGAAGGCGATATACCGCTCGACCTCGGCGTCCGTGAGCGTCCGGTACGCGTACAGAAAAGATAGAAGGGTTTCCTGCGCCACCACAGACCGCATCTCCGCGCTGTTTTTGTTCACCCGGTCCGCGATCTCGTCGGCAGAGGGCCGTTTGTCCCGCGGCACCTGGGAGGACATCGCGGTGAGCAGGGAGATCTGTATGTTCAGGGCCACGCTGACACCCGCTTCCGTGGCTTTTACCGCACTGTCCAGTTTTCTCAGTTGTGCAACACGGGCGGTATTTTTTGCCAGCGTATCAGCCATCGCCTGCATTTCCGTATATGCCGCCGGTGTTGACGCGTCTTCCTCGAGCCTGGTGATCTTTTCGCCGAGCGGTGAGTTCAGCCATGCGAGGGCCGCGCGAATGTCCTTCTCCGCCAGAGTGGATCTAATATGTTTTTGAACGGCGGCGTTTATGGCTTTGGCATCAAACGCTGTGGCCACCATGCTGTTCAGGTCGCTCATCTCTTTTTGCGTCAGTTTCCGTGAAGGCTCGTTCTGCTCCGCCTGAACCATGCCGGCCTGCATCATCAGGGGTATCTGCTCTATTTGTTTGTTCAGTCCGGATTTTTGCATCAACGTCCGCACCAGCTCCTGGTCGGCCTTTCCCTCTCCGGCAATGCAGACGCCGGAGTACAGCAACAGCGACACCGCGCACATGGCCTTCAGAACCTTAAGCATTTTTCTGCCTCCTTTTCTCGATTGAGATGATCTTTCCAGAATTCTCCGGGTCCGGGATTATGGAGCTGTTGGTTCTTCACCGACCCGCATGTTTTGTGCCGTTCTTTCGAAGTGATTTTGAAATAAATGGTCTCTGACCGGGCGAACGCCTTCTGACTTCAACAATACTATGAAAACAGGAAATTGGCAAGGGCGTTTGATAAACAGGGGCAGAGAGAGGTAAGCAGATGCACGATGCATGATACAGAATTAACTACCTTATATATAAATCGGCAGGAATGGGACATTTCTGCCATAACTTGACAGTACAAAAAGCCCGAACTTGACAACGTATCATGGACGCGCTAAGTTTTTAATACAGTTCGGTTTTCATAATAGTTCGACATCCTCCGCGTTTAGCCCGATTCAATTCAATGAACACGAAATTATTTAGCACAAAGACGCTCGAAGCGCATAGAAAATTGCAAGCTTAGTTATTGATTTTAAACTGAAAACCTTTACGAATGTTCGACTTTTCGGTTCCCGCGTTTGTGACACCCCTTTTCCGGGTCAGGATGCGGAAGAGCCGAATCATGAAGGGGGGGCCCTTTCGACCATGAAAGTCACTCGACGGCAGTTTTTGAAAATTTCGTCAGGGGCCATCGGCACGGTCGCTGTTGCAGAGGCCGTGGGCCTGGGGGCGGACACGGGCAAGGCCCAGGAGCAGGCGCAAAAGGTCCCGATCAAAACGGGAAAACAGGTCCCGAGCGTCTGCCCCTACTGCTCTGTAGGATGCGCGCAGATCGTGATGGTGAGCGATGCGGGCAAGATCATCGACATCCAGGGCCATCCCGACTCTCCGATCAACCAGGGGACCCTCTGCCCCAAAGGGGCGGCAACGTACCAGTTCGTGAACAACGACCTGCGCTGGACTAAGGTCAAATACCGCGCGCCGGGAAGCGACCACTGGGAGGAGAAACCGCTCGATTGGGCAATGGAACGCATTGCCGAGCTTACGAAGAAGACCCGGGACGCCCACTTCAATGATTATCAGGACATGCCCGACGGAAAAGGCGGCACAATAAAAAAGCGCGTGATGAACACCTACGCTCTCGCGTCTTTGGGCGGGGCGACCATGGACAACGAGTGGAACTACATCCACCAGAAGCTGATGCACGCGCTCGGCGTCGTCTATCTCGAAAATCAGGCGCGAATATGACACTCTTCCACGGTCCCCGGTCTGGGGGTCTCCTTCGGCAGAGGCGGATCAACGACGTTTCCGCGCGATCTCGTAAATTCCGACGCGGTCATGATCATGGGTTCCAACATGGCGGAATGCCATCCTGTGGCGTTCCACTGGCCCTTGAAAGCCAAGACGGACCACGGCGCAATTCTGATGCACGTTGACCCGCGCTTCACACGCACCTCGGCCTTGTGCGATATCCACACGCCCATCCGGGCGGGTACGGACATCGTGTTCCTCGGCGCGATCATCAATCACGTCATTAACAGCAAACGCTGGAACACGGACCCGTTCTTTAAAGAGTATGTCGTCAATTTTACGAACGCGGCCACGCTCGTCAATCCCGACTTCAAGGACACGGAAGACCTGAACGGCCTGTTCTCCGGCATGTCCAAGGACGGCAAGGCATACTCGAACGCAAGCTGGTCTTACCAGCGAAATCCCGCACCCGCCCCATCCGTGGCCGAAGCAAAGACCTTTACCGACCTTCTCCTCCAGCGCGTGCCCGGCAGGCCGAAGACCGATCCCACGCTGAAAGATCCGCATACGGTATTTCAGATCATCAAGAGGCATTACCGCAGATACACGCCCGAGACTGTTGAAAAGATCTGCGGCTGCCCTAAAGAGAAGTTCCTTCAGGTCGCCAAAACGCTGCTGAATAATTCCGGGCGCGACAAGACGTCGAACATCACCTATGCCGTGGGCTGGACCCAGCATACGGTCGGCGTGCAGATCATCCGCACTGCCGGCATGCTGCAGGCCCTTCTCGGCAACATCGGCCGTCCGG
>DATDRO010000011.1:0-8351 GCA_035291685.1 Nitrospirota bacterium
GAGCTTGCGGGCAAAGTGGTCGGGATCGATTTCACGGCGGGCACGCCGGTGAAGCAAGGCGACGTCCTGCTGCGCCAGGACACCTCCTCGGAAGAGGCCCAGCTTCCCGGCGCTGTGGCACAGGAGAACCTTTCACGCACCAACCGCGAGAGATTCGACCAGTTGTTTGCGAAGGGCCTGATCTCTCAGGCTGAACACGATAATGCCGTGGCGGCCGCCGAACAGGCGCAGGCCCTGGTAGAGAACATTCGGGCCACCATCGCCAAAAAAACGATCCGCGCCCCCTTCAGCGGCCATCTCGGCATCCGCCAGGTCAACCTGGGCCAGATGCTCCGCGAGGGGGATCCGATTGTCACCCTGCAGTCCCTCGACCCGATTTATGTCGACTTCACTCTGCCCCAGCAGCAACTCCCGCTGATGAGCCTGGGACTGACCGTGCAGGTGACGACCGATGCCATGCCGGGGGCGACAACGGAGGGGCGGATCACCGCCATAAATCCTCTTGTCGATGCCCAAACCCGTCAGATCAAGGTGGAGGCAACGGTGGCCAACCGCGGGGAGAAGCTGCGCCCCGGCATGTTCGTCAACGTGGCGGTGGGGCTCCCGGCGAAACAGGACGTGCTTGCCATTCCTGCAACGGCAGTGTTGTATGCTCCTTACGGGGACTCGGTTTTCATTATCGAAGATGCAGCGGATAAAAAGGGAAAAGTGCTGCGCCAGCAGTTCGTGCGCCTCGGTCTCAAGCGCGGCGACTACGTCGCCGTCATGAGCGGGCTCCAGGAAGGAGAAGCGGTGGTCAGCACCGGCGTTTTCAAACTGCGCAACAGTCAGTCGGTGGTGGTCGACAATACGCTGGCCCCCGACTTCCGGAAAGCGCCAACGCCGGAGAATAACTGATTCCAGGAGAAAAAGACACGAACAGCAATTGTCCGTCATTCCCGTGGAAGTTCTTAGCCTGCCCCGTACTTGATACGGGGGGAATCCAGTCTTTTCCAGTAGGTTTCTGTCTCTGGATTCCCACTTTCGCGGGAATGAAGAATTATTTACGATTGCATCATGGCTTGAGATGGCTCGAAATTCGAAGCCAGGGAGCCGTATACGTCCTATGAACATCACCGACCTCTTCATACGCCGTCCCGTGCTGGCCTTGGTGGTCAGCCTGGTCATCATCATCGCGGGCCTTCAGGCAATCCGCACCCTTAACGTGCGCCAGTACCCTCGAAGCGAGAACGCCGCAGTCACCGTCACAACCGTCTATGTCGGCGCCGATTCAGAGCTGGTGCGCGGCTTCATCACCACGCCGCTGGAGCGCGCCATCGCCGCGGCCGACGGCATCGAATATATGGAGTCGCAGAGCAGCCTCGGCCTTTCCACCATCAGGGCGCGCCTCAGGCTCAACTACGACTCCACCAAGGCCCTGGCCGAGATCAGTTCCAAGGTAGACCAGGTGCGCAGCGACCTGCCTCCCGAGGCCGAGGTGCCGACGATCAATATCGAGTCGGCCGACAGCGAGTTCGCCTCCGCCTATTTGAGCTTCACCTCCGATATCCTGCGGCAGAATGAGATCACCGATTATCTCGTACGCGTCGTTCAGCCGCGACTGTCGGCCGTCTCCGGGGTGCAGCGGGCCGACATCCTCGGCGGCCGCACCTTTGCCATGCGGATCTGGCTCAAGCCCGAGCGGATGGCCGCCCTGAATATCAGCCCGGCCCAGGTGCGCCGAGCGCTTGACGCGAACAACTTCCTCGCCGCCCTCGGCAGGAGCAAGGGAGCGCTCATCCAGGTCAACCTGACCGCCAATACCAACCTGCGCACCGTGGATGAGTTCAAGCGCCTGGCGGTGCGCGAGCAGGACGGCGCGATCGTGCGCCTGGGTGAGATCGCCGACGTGGTGCTGGGCGCCGAAGATTACGACGCAGAGGTCCGCTTCTCAGGCCAGAACGCTGTCTTCATGGGGATCTGGCCCCTCCCCACCGCCAATTCCATCGACGTCATCAAGCGGGTACGTACGGAAATGGCGGCGATCCAGCGCGACCTGCCGTCCGGTCTGCAGGCGCGCGTTGCCTATGATGCCACCAACTACATCAACAACGCCATCAGCGAGGTGCTCAAGACCCTCGGCGACACCCTGCTGATCGTCGTGATTGTCATCTTCCTTTTTCTGGGCTCCATCCGCTCGGTGTTTGTCCCCGTGGTGGCGATCCCGGTGTCGCTCATCGGCGGCGTATTCCTGATGCAGGCATTCGGCTTCACCGTCAACCTCCTCACCCTGCTGGCCATCGTCCTCTCCGTCGGCCTCGTGGTGGACGATGCCATCGTGGTGGTGGAGAACGTGGCGCGCCACATCAGCCTGGGGAAGTCTTCTCTCCAGGCGGCCCTGGTCGGCGCCCGCGAGCTCGTCGGTCCGATCGTCGCCATGACCATCACGCTGGCGGCGGTCTACCTCCCGATCGGCTTGCAGGGCGGGCTTACGGGCTCGCTCTTCCGCGAGTTCGCTTTCACCCTTGCCGGCGCGGTCGCCATCTCAGGGATCGTCGCCCTCACCCTCTCGCCGGTCATGTCGGCGAAGCTGCTCAAGCCCGGCACCGGGGAGCGCGGCCTGGCAGGCAGGATTTCCCGCGACTTCAAACGCCTCAGGGAAGCTTACGGACGTCTGCTCGACTCGACCCTCCGCGCCCGTCCGGCGGTCTACACGGTATGGATCGCGGTGAGCCTGCTCACCGTTCCCATGTTCGTCATGTCCGCCAAGGAGCTCGCGCCTTTGGAAGACCAGGGGGTCATCTTCGGCATCCTCGAAGCCTCGGCCGATTCGACCCTCGACCAGACCAGCCGTTACGCCGCGGCCGCAAACAAGGCATTCATGAGCATGCCCGAGACCGAGTTCACCTTCCAGATCACCTTCCCCAGCTCCGGCTTCGGCGGCATGGTGACCAAACCGTGGGACGACCGCAAACGCACCATCTTCCAGGTCCTGCCCGAGGTGCAGCAGAAGCTGCAGGCGATTCCCGGCATCCGGATGTTCCCGGTGACACCGCCGGCCCTGCCCGGCGGCGGCCAGTTCCCGGTGGAGTTCGTTCTGGCCTCCACGGTCGAGACCGGGCAGATTCTCGAGTTTGCCCAGAAGCTGCAGCAAAGGGCGATACAGAGCGGCCTGTTCGCCTTCCCGCCGCTGATCGACGTCAAAATAGATCAGCCCCAGGCCGAGTTCGTCATCGATCGTGACAAGGTCGCTGCCCTCGGTCTCAGTCTGGAGCAGGTCGGCGCCGACCTGGGGGGGATGGTCGGAGGCAATTTCGTCAACCGCTTTGACATAGCAGGGCGGAGCTACAAAGTCATTCCTCAGATCCAGCGCGTCAATCGCCTCACCCCGGACCAGTTGAAAGACATCTACGTCACCGGTCCCGGCAACACGCTGGTGCCGCTTTCCACTGTTGCGACCCTCCGTGAGACCGTGGTCCCTCGCTCTCTCAACCGTTTTCAACAGCTCAACGCGGTCAAGATCAGCGGTGTGGCTATGCGGCCCCTGGACGAGGCCCTGCGTTTCCTGGAGGACGAGGCAACAAAGATCCTCCCCAAGGGATACATCCTTGACTACACGGGTGAGTCGCGCCAGCTGCGGACCGAGGGGAACAAGTTCCTCCCTGCTTTCACCCTCGCCATCATTCTCATCTTCCTGGTGCTGGCGGCCCAGTTCAACAGCTTCCGCGACCCCTTCGTCATCCTCGCCGGGTCCGTGCCGCTGGCCCTCTTCGGCGCGCTCGTCTTCACGTTCCTGAAGATGCCCGACCCGAACGTGCCGTTCTGGACGCGCGGCTGGACCACCACGCTCAACATCTACTCGCAGGTCGGACTGGTGACCCTGGTCGGGCTGGTGGCGAAGAACGGCATTCTGATCGTCGAGTTCGCCAACAAGCTCCAGTTGCAGGGCCTCGCCAAGCTCGACGCCGTGCGCGGGGCGTCCATGACACGCCTGCGTCCGATCCTGATGACCACCGCCGCCACCATCGCCGGCCACTTTCCGCTGACCCTCGTTACCGGCGCCGGCGCCGCAGCCCGGAACTCTATCGGCATCGTCCTGGTGGGGGGCTTGTTCATTGGCACGCTCTTCACGCTCTTCGTCGTCCCCTCCATCTACATGCTCGTCGCCCGTGACCACAGCAGGGACCGCGAGCGCGAATCAGCCATACGCACGGAGAGCTTGCCCCGGACAGATCCCGCCGAGAACGAGTCCGTTATGATCAATACCGGTGATGGAGCGGACCGGAACTAAAAGACCGTCAGTTTTGACTGCCGGCCTATTACTCTCTTCCCCTTTGATTCCCTGTTGCAACCTTCGTATTAAAAATCGGTGTACGATGCTGTGAGTGTCGTTGACGCCTGCACTATCCGGTGCTATCTTTTAATCAGGATTATAATTGTCCTTTTTAGCCTAAAAGGGAAGGGGACTTCGATTCTTAAGGCGCGACCATATGAACGGTCTCAAGATTATATGAATATGATCATTGAAAATCCCTCTTAACCTCCCTTTGCCAAAGGGAGGCATTTCCCCTGGACTTGAAAAGGACTGCGGAGGTTCTTCAATGGCGGGAGCAACGATCTGGAAAGGATATATCCACTTTGGGGACACGGACGTGCCCGTGAAGCTGCATAGCGCGGTCAGGGAAGAGCGGATCCAGTTTCACCTCCTTCACAAGCGCGACCAGGTGAAATTGCGCCAGCAGATGATCTGTGCCTATGAAAAACAACCGGTGCCGGCTGAAGAACAGACCAAAGGGTTCGAAGTGGAGGAGGGGAAATATATCATCATCGATCCCGAAGAGCTCGAAAAAACGGTCCCTGAGGGCAACCGGATGATCGAGGTCCACGAATTCGTCAAAGCCGCGCAGATCGACCCTATCTTCGTTGACCGCGTCTACTATCTGGAGCCGGACATTGCGAATATTCAGGGAAAGGGATACGACGCGTTTGTCAAGGCCTTGAAGGAGATGGATGTGGCGGGCATCTGCACCTGGACCATGAGAAAGCGGTCCTATTTCGGGGCATTGCAGGCGAGCGGGAAGGTCCTTCGCCTGAATACGCTGCGGTATGCAGACGAGGTGGTCCCGGCGGCATCCCTCGGACTTCAGGGCGTTCCCTTGTCGGAAAAGGAACTCATGATCGGGAGCGAATTGATAGACAAGTTGACCGCTCCTTTTGAGCCGAGGAAGTTCGAGAACGAGCATCAGAAGAAGCTGCAGGACATGATCGAGAAAAAGGCCCGCGGAGAGAAAATTGCGGTCCTGGCCCCCAGGCGGTTGCAACCCACGGAGTCAGACCAGCTGCTCGAGGTACTTGAGGCGAGTTTGAAGAAAGCGGCGTGATTTCAATTTTGAATTTTTAGTTTTTAGTTCTTAGTCCTTCGATAACGCTTTAACTCAAAACGCAAAACTCGAAACTAAGAACTTGTGCTGGAGGAATAAGATGGCAGTTCAGGGAATATGGAGCGGGACGATCAGTTTCAGCCTGGTGGCAATCCCGGTGCGGTTGGTCAAGGCCATCGAGCCGCGTGGTGTGTCGTTTCACCTGCTCCACAGCAAGGATTACTCACGCCTCTCGCGGAAAATGTTCTGTCCGGAAGAGAACACGATGGTCCCCCCGGATGAGATCGTCAGGGGATACGAGATCCTGCCCGATAAATATATTCTGATGACGGATGAGGAACTGGAATCCGTGTCGCCGGAGCGGAGCCGCACGATCGAGATCGTCGAGTTCATCGATACGAAGGACGTGGACCCGATCTATTATGATCACCCGTATTATCTCGTTCCTTCGAAAGGGGGCGAGAAAGCGTATCAGCTGCTGGTCGAGGTGATGCGCCGGACAAACAAGGCCGGGCTGGCAAAATTCGTGATGGCCGAACGTGAGTATCTGGTGGCGGTCTTCAGCAGGGACGGAGCGCTGGCCCTGACGACACTTCACTACAGCGACGAAATACTTCCCGATGAAGACATGTCGCCGAAGAAAGGAAAGATCGGGGCTGAAGAGGAAAGCCGGATGAAAAAAAGCATCGAGCAGATGATCGAAGACTTCAATCCGGGAAAATATGCGGACGAGCGCCGGAAAAAGCTCGTGGATCTCCTGGCGACGAAAGCGAAAGAAAAAGCTCTGGTGGAGGCCCCTGCAGTAGAGGAAGAAGAGGGAGAAGGCCCGGCTGATCTGGTCGCCGCGCTGGAGGAGAGCATGCGGAAAGTGAAAGCCCGTTAGACACCGTCAGATTCGTCTAACGGGGTGAAGGAGAACAGGTGAGCCGAACATTCGTCGATATGGCAAGGGGAAGACTTCCTTTATCGAACCTGGAAAAGGACCTCTATCCCTCCTACGGTTTTACGAAGGCCAATATCCTGGAATACTACCGCGGGATCGCGCCGTTCATCCTGCCCCATTTGAAGGACCGGGCATTGACCTTAAAGCGCTATCCCGAGGGAGTGGAACAGGATTTCTTTTTCGAGAAGCGCTGTCCCATGCACCGTCCGGCGTGGGTAAAGACAGCAGAGGTCCCCCAGGATGACGGAGACAAGATACGATTCTGCCTCGTCAACGATCTGGAAACGCTGATATGGGTGGAGAACCTTGCTTCTCTTGAGCTCCATGTGCCGCTGGCCAGGGCCGGTTCCCCTTGGACGCCCGATTCCATGGTCTTCGACCTGGACCCCGGCGATCCGGCAAATATTCTGGATTGCGCAAGGGTGGCGCTGATACTGCGGGACCTGCTCTCCCGAATGGGGCTTGCAAGCTATATAAAAACGTCAGGCCAAAAAGGGCTCCATGTGTTTGTTCCCTTGAACCGCAAGGACACGACCTTTGAGGACACCAAGACATTTTCAAAGGCCGTGGCAGGGATCATGCAGAAACATTATCCGGCCCTGGTGACGGCGAAAATGGCGAAGCAAGAACGGATAGGGAAGGTCTTTATCAACTGGTCCCAGAACGACGCTTCGAAAACGATGATCTGCGTTTATTCCCTGCGCGCCCGGGAAAAACCGTTCGTTTCCTTTCCGGTCGAATGGAAGGAACTGGAGGATCTGGCAGGGCTTGGCGACCCGGAAAGGCTGCAGGTCGTACATTCGGAGGCTGTTCGCAGGGCCGAAGAAAAGGGGGACCTTTTTCGAGAGGTGCTCGTGAAAGAACAGAAGCTGCCGCATCTGTGAAGGAAGATTAAAACAATTTTTCGCCACGAAGGCACACCCTGCACTCGCGCGTTCGCACTCGTAAGCGCTGGGTGCAGGCGAACTTCACAAAGTAATGAATTGACCTTCTTCGTGTCTTAGTGTCTTTGTGGCGGGCATTTGGTTCTGCTGCCATGGGATTAAAGGAATACGCATCGAAACGGGAATTCGAGAAAACACCCGAACCGAAACCGGGCCTTGGGCATGAGGGGAACCGGCTGATGTTTGTCGTTCACAAGCACGCGGCCCGGCGCCTTCACTATGATCTCAGGCTGGCGCTCGATGGGGCGCTCAAGAGCTGGGCTGTACCGAAAGGCCCCTCGCTGGACCCTTCCCTGAAAAGGCTGGCTGTTCAGGTCGAAGACCACCCCCTCGATTACAAGGATTTTGAGGGCGTGATCCCGGAGGGCAATTACGGCGCAGGAAGCGTTATCATCTGGGACAAGGGCTTTTATCATCACCCTTCTACAAAAGATGAAAACGAAAGCGGAAAACTTCTCCTGAACGGATTCAGAAAAGGGGACATGAAGTTCGTGCTCGAAGGGGAAAAGCTTCACGGTGAATTCGCGCTCGTAAAAACGGGCAAGGACGGGAAGTCGTGGCTTCTCCTGAAGAAAAAAGACCGGAATGCGGCCAAGGGGGACATTCTCAAGGAGAACCGTTCCGTCGTGTCCCATAAAACATTGGAGGAACTGCTCGAGACCGGCACGGCGAAATCTTTCAGACAGAAAAAATTAAACCAGATCCGTCTTCACGAAGCGATGGAAAGCGAAGACCTGAAGGACGCGCCTGTAAAACCGATGCCGCATAGTATAAGGCCGATGCTCGCGACCCCGGTTACGGAACCGTTCGATCATGCGGACTGGATCTTTGAGGTGAAATGGGACGGGTACCGCGCCGTTGCCGAAATCCGGGATAGGGCTGTTTCACTTTATTCCCGGAACCTGATCTCGTTCGACAAAAAGTTTTCCCCCGTTGCGGGGGCTCTCCAGAAATTCGGATTTGACGCCGTTCTGGACGGCGAGATCGTCGTCGTGGATGACCAGGGACGCCCTGATTTTCAGATGCTGCAGCATTACCAGGACCCGGGGCGCGGTCATTTGGTCTACTACGTTTTTGATCTGCTCTACTTCCGGGGACATGATC
>DATDRO010000012.1:0-6698 GCA_035291685.1 Nitrospirota bacterium
GCCGCAGTCGGGCTGATTTACGTCAGCGCGTTTCCTGATTTCTCGGAATTTCACAAGCATGTAGGGAAGATTGCCTGGGAAACAGAAGTCTGGATCGCCGAATTTCCCGATCACATGATTCACTACAACGGCGATAAGTTCCTCGGACCGAGATAGTATATTCTTCAAAACGACCCTATGCCCACTGCCTTTACCCATGGATTCGTCGCTCTTGCGCTCGGGAAGACCGCTGTGGCTGGGAAGATGCCCCTCCGGTTCTGGGCGCTGTCCGTGCTGTGCGCTGTTCTGCCTGATGCTGATGTCATCGGGTTTCGCTACGGGATCCGCTACGGCGACTTGCTGGGGCACCGGGGTTTTTCGCACTCCCTGCTTTTCGCGCTGCTGCTTGGAATGCTTGTCGTCTTTCTTGCCTTCCGTGATGTTCCGAAATTCTCGAAGAAGTGGTGGCTTTTTGCCGCATACTTTTTCGTCGTGACGGCGTCTCACGGTCTTCTTGACGCCATGACCTCCGGAGGCCTCGGGATCGGTTTTTTTATTCCCTTTGATGACACGCGGTATTTTCTTCCCTGGAGGCCCGTAGCAGTGTCGGCCATACGCCTGTCAAAATTTTTCAGCTTGTCGTCCATACATGTGCTTGGGAGCGAATTCATCTGGGTATGGGTCCCGGCGATCCTGCTCTCTGCGGGAACGCGGATATGGCGAAAAAAACGGAGCCCCGTGTCGAATATTTCGTAAGCTCGTCCTTCATCAAGCAGTCCATCGTTACCTGTACCTCATTACGACCTCTTATCCCTTGTTTTTGATTGACTTTTCGCGGATATGAGGCTAATATTTCAAATTGTTTAATCTTTAAAATCTGAGAGTTACATACGGTAGCCGTCCCGATGCCCAAGGTACAATTCATCTTTGCCATTCATAACCACCAGCCTGTAGGGAATTTCGACTTTGTCGCGGAAGAGGCGTATCAGAAGGCCTACCTGCCGTTTCTCAATGTATTGCAGCGGCATCCGAAGATCAGGATAACCCTGCACTACACGGGCATCCTCTATCGTTTCTTTGAACAGCGGCATCCGGAATTCATTGACATGCTCAAGGCCCTCGTGGCCGAGGGCCGCGTGGAGATACTTTCGGGAGGATTTTACGAGCCGATCCTCGCGGTGCTGCCGGATGATGACAAGATCGGACAGGTCCGAACGCTGACCGATTACATCCATCGCACGTTCGGGTATGACCCAAAGGGCATGTGGCTCGCGGAACGGGTGTGGGAGCCGCATCTGCCCAAGTGCATTGCCGCAGCCGGCATCAGCCACGTGGTTGTGGATGATTTTCATTTTAAGATGGCCGGGCTCAGGGACGACGAACTGGACGGGTATTATCTCACCGAAGAGCAGGAAGGGCTCGTGCGGATATTCCCGGGCAGCGAGAAGCTCAGATACCTGATCCCGTTCCGCCAACCGGAAGAGACGGTCGAGCTCCTGTCCGGGCTCCGCTCCCCCTCGCGGAACAGGCTCGCGGCAATGGCGGACGACGGCGAGAAGTTCGGCGTCTGGCCGGGGACGTACCATTCCGTGTATGAAGAAGGCTGGCTCGAACGGTTCTTCACGCTCCTTGAACAGAACGCAGGGTGGCTGGAAACGACGACCTTCTCCGAGTATGTCGGGAAAGAGCAGCCGCGAGGCAGGATATATCTTCCAACGGCCTCGTACATGGAGATGGGTGAGTGGTCGTTGCCGACCCGGGCCATGAGGGAATACGATGAGGCCCTGGACAGGGCAAAGAATTCTCCGGACTTCGCAAGCGTCAGGCCGTTCATCAAGGGCGGGTTCTGGAGGAACTTCCTGGCGAAGTATCCCGAAAGCAACCAGATGCACAAGCGCATGATGATGGTGAGCGGGAAGGTGCGGGACGCACGCGCGCTGCTCGATGAGCGCGGAACCAAAAAAAAGGCGGCCGCATCGCCGATGACCGACCACCTCTACCAATCGCAGTGCAATGACTCGTACTGGCACGGCGTGTTCGGCGGTCTCTATCTGCCGCACCTGCGCTCCGCGATATATGAGCATCTGATCCGGGCGGAGCATATCGCTGATACCGTACGGTATCAGCGAGAAGTCAGAAGTCAGAAGTCAGAAGTCAGAAAGGGAAAAACAAAGAACAAGAAATCTGATCAGCCTTCCTGGCTTGAGATAGAAACCGGCGATTTCGACATGGACGGGAACGAGGAAGTGGTCGTGAACTCGGAGCTCCTGAACCTGTTCATCGATCCTGCGGACGGCGGCAGGCTGTCCGAACTTGACTGGAAGCCGCGGTCGTTCAATCTCATGAACACGCTCACCCGCAGGCGCGAGTCTTATCATGACAAGATAGCCCTGTGCGGTAAGGATAGCTGTGATACGAAAACCATCCATGAGCGCGTGGCGGTGAAGGAGGAAGGTTTGCAGTACCACCTTCAGTATGACTGGTATACCCGTGGTTCCCTCCTCGACCACTTTATCGGCTCAGGGGTCGACCTTTCGAGTTTCATGAAGTCCGAATACTTAGAGACAGGCGATTTCGTCCTCGGCCCGTACCGCATGAAGACAAAAAAACAGGGAGGTGTCGCCACGGTATCGCTCGAACGGGCGGGGACCGTCGAGGGCCTCGCCGTGCGTCTCCGGAAAGAACTGTCCGCGCGCAGCGGCGAAGGCGGTTTTGCGGCCCGGTATCAGATCGCGAACATCAATAATGAAGAGCTGAATGTCGTGTATGGGACGGAGTTCAATTTTTCTCTTCTGGCCGGCAACGCGCCCGACCGGTACTACGACATACCGGGCCACACCCTCGACAAGAGGCATCTGGCGTCAACGGGAGAGACGAACAATGTGTCCCTGGTGAGCATTGTGGACGAATGGCTGAAGCTCAGGCTCACGCTTTCGTTCTCGCAGCCCGCCATGCTGTGGCGCGCGCCGGTGGAAACCGTTTCGCAGTCCGAGGCGGGGTTCGAGAGGGTGTACCAGAGCTCGATGGTGATGCCGCTCTGGCGTCTGTCGCTCGGCGCGGGCAAATCCTGGGACATGGAAATTCAGGTGAAGATAGAGTAGGGCAATTTGATGAATGCAAAATGCAGAGTGCAAAAGGCAAAAGTCAAAATGAAAGAATATAAAATCATGGCCGAAGGCCATGCCGCAATTTTGAAATTTGCATTTTGAAATTTGACTTTTGCATTGCTTTTTTCGTGCGAAGGTGGAGGATATATCGTATGAGAAGTATCGCAGTAACATTTCTGGTGCTCTGCGCGTTGGCTTTCTCCGCGGGCGCGGCTGACAAGCCGCTCGGTCTTGATGAGTTCAGCTCCGTGGATGACCTCGCTTCGGCGATCCTCGCGTACTTTCCCAAGGTGCAGGGCGACGTGACGGCTGTGCAGGGAGACCAGCTCACGATAGCGCTCGGGAAAAAGAACGCTCTCATGCCCGGCATGGTCCTTGGGCTCTGGAGAGACGGCAAGGAAATCCTTCACCCCGTGACCGGTATGGTGATAGGGCACGTTGAAGAAGAGGTGGGAAGCGTTGAGGTGACGAGAGTAGGAGATCTTTCGTCCGTGGCTGTGGTGAGGAAGAAGCTCAAAGAGCCGAAGCAGGGCGACCGGGCGCGGATCACGCCGAAGAAGATCCAGCTTGCCATCGTACCGCTCAGGGCTGACCGGCCGGAGATCATCGCCGAGCTTACGGAGCGCCTGAACAACTCCGAGCGGTGTACGGTTTTTGACGGCGAAAAGGTAAGCGCCTTTCTCAAGAACAGGCCGCAGAAAGACAGCGTCCTTATCAAGGAAATGGGCCGCGTGTTCAATCTGGATGCGGTCGTTGCGGTGGGGATCTATCCCTCCGAAGGACGGTATCTGGTAACATCGAAGATATTCTATGCGGAAGACGCCCGGCCGCTTGCCACTATTGTCGCCACCATGAGCCTCGCGACCAGGAAGGACGCCCTTGGAGAGATCAGGCCGTTCTTTGCTCCGCTGAAGGGTGAAAAGAGCGGCGCCCCGGCGCCCGCGCTGCCGTTTGCGGTAAAACACTTTGTCGCTGAAGACCTCGACGGCGACGGGACGATCGAGTATGTCTTTTCCGATGGTGTGCGTCTTCACCTCTACCGGCAGGAGCCGACAGGCTGGCGGGAGATCTGGACCGAAGCCGGCCCGGCGATCAGCAGCAGGGTTCAGCACCTGTACCTTGGCGCAGCCGATATCAATGGCGCCGGCAGGCCGCAGATATTCCTGACGGCCATGGAGGACGGAAAGGTCTGGTCTTCTGTTCTCGAGGCGAGCGACGGCACGTATCGCCGGATCGTGAAGACGCCGGGTTTTTTCCGGGTGATCAATTATCCGGGCCGCGGGCCCATGCTGATCGGACAGGATTTTGATCCGGAGCGATTCTTTGCGGGCACGCCGAAACAGTATGCCTGGTCGGGCGGACAATACATCGCCGGGACTGAAGTCCCGTTGCCGGCGCGGGTGGGGTTGTACGATTTTGTATTTGTGAATTTCGGGGACCCCGGTCTTCTTCTCGTCGCGTTCGATGAGCGGGACCACGTTCTTGTCTATTCAAAGGGGGCCGTTATCTGGAAGAGCGAGGAACGGTATCAGGGGGGCGAGACGGCGGTGGTGTTGCCGATGGCGAACGCCGACAAGGGAGATCTGAAGGTGAAGATCAGGGGAAGAATTCTCGCTCTCGATATTGACGGCGACGGCAAGGATGAGGTCATTCTTCCCCGGAATATCGGGCGAACTCTTTTCAGGTGGGCAAAGGCGTCTGAACTCCACACCCTGGGCTGGACAGGCGCGCGGCTCGAACAGGAGTGGGAGATAAAAGACATTCCCGGCGCCGTCCTGGACCTGCAGGCAACGGCATCCGGAAAAGGACCAACGCAGATACTCACTCTGGTGGGGTCCTCCGGCGGGCTGTTCAAAAAGAAGAGCGTGCAGCTCATGGTCTATTCCGGCAGAGAGAGGGAATAAGAACCGTGGAAGCCAGGTTGGGAGAAAAGAATCGTCCATGAACTGCGTTTACAAAAGGGGAATGATAATCGGCGCTTGTCGGCCTTTCGATCATCACCCCCACCTTCGGTTCCTCCCCCGTCGAGGGGGAGGAGCTTTGGAGAAAGGCATTTTCAGGTGAAAGAAAAGGTTCTCACCATCGAACAGCTGCGCGCCAGGCTCGAGTCCTCGGGCCTTCCGCGCCACATTGCCATCATCATGGACGGGAACGGCAGGTGGGCCCTGCGCAGAGGCATGCCGCGTATCGCCGGCCACAAGAAAGGCGTGGACACGGTGCGCAGCGTAACGGAACAGTGCCAAAAGCTGGGGATACCGGTACTGACGCTGTACGCCTTCTCTGACGAAAACTGGGGAAGGCCGAGAAAGGAAGTGGACTTCCTCATGAATATGCTCGAGAACTTCCTCAGGGCCGAGATCGCCACCATGAAGACGAACGGGATAAGGTTCCGCACCATCGGCAGGATCGAGAAGCTCCCCGCTTCGGTGCGGAAATGGATCGAAACGGCCTCGTCCGAGACCGCCGGGAACACGAACATGGTCCTCAATCTCGCGCTGTCCTACGGCGGCCGGGGAGAGATACTTGATGCGATCACGAGGATGCGTTCTTCGAACGGAGCGGTCAGCGCGGTCACCGAGGAAGCCTTCAGCGCCTGCCTCGATACCGCGGGACTGCCCGATCCCGATCTCATCATACGGACGAGCGGCGAGCAGCGCATCAGCAATTTTCTCCTCTGGCAGTCAGCGTACGCGGAGTTCCATTTCACGGAGACCCTCTGGCCTGATTTCGGCGAGAAGGACCTGCTGCTCGCTATCCTTGACTATCAGGGACGGCAGCGGCGGTTCGGACTCACCGAGGAGCAGGTCGTGCGGAACGGCGAACAGCGTTGATCGCAAGCAAATAGGGGTTGACGGTTTTACCACAAAGATACCAAGAACAGAGGCAAGACAAAAGATCGCCACGAAGACACTAAGACACAAAGAAATGCGTTGCCTTTGATTCTATATCCAAGTCTGGATTTTCTTAGCGCCTTCGTGACTTCGTGGCGGATTTCGTTCCGGCGTGTCCGGGGCAGGTTTACTCATTACGGAGAAGACACATGGGAATCAAACGGGTCCTGACCAGCATTGTTCTTATCCCTGTCCTGTACGTGATCGTATGGGAACTGCCTCCGGTTTATTTTATGGGGCTGGTCGTGGTCGCGGCGGTCATCGGACAGTATGAATTTTACCGGATGGCGGGACACCGGGGGATCAGGCCGCTTGCGGTGCTTGGCGTTGCGCTCGGGGTCCTGGTCTCGATAGCGATAGATTTTTATCAACCCGACTTCCGCGGGGGAAGAGGGGGCGCTTTCCTTGTCACGTTCTGCGTGCTCCTCGTCACGGTTGTTCGTCTCTTTTCCCGACGCCCGGTAGAAGGAGCTATCGAAGATGTTTCCGCGACATTGCTCGGCATATTTTATGTTGCCATGCTCTTCGGTTTTCAGATGGCGCTTCGTGCGGGCGATCACGGAAGGCAATGGCTTATGTTCATGTATCTGGTGATCTGGGCCTCGGACACAGGGGCATACTACATCGGGACTTCTTTGGGCAAACACAAGCTCTACCCGAAGATCAGCCCGAAGAAGAGCGTCGAAGGCCTCATCGGCGGGATGTTTGCCGCTGCCGGCGC
>DATDRO010000013.1:0-4994 GCA_035291685.1 Nitrospirota bacterium
TGAGCCGCCGTCGCCCATGCCGATATACAGGAAACCGTCGGGGCCGAATGCGAGCTGGCCGCCGTTGTGGTTCGAGAAGGGCTGCTCTATGAACAGGACCACCTCTTCGCTTGCAGGATTCGCCATGTCAAGATTCGCGGCTATCCGGTACCGGGCGACGACGGTATCTCCGGAGCGGTCGGTATAGTTGACGTAGAAATAGTTTTTTTTCGCATAACCCGGCGGGAAGACCACGCTTAACAGTCCCCGCTCGCCGCCACAGCTCACCCGCTTCGAAATGTCCAGAAAGGGCGTCGGGAGCAGACTGCCGTTTTTGGCGATCCAGATGCGGCCGCATTGCTCGGTAATGAACAACCTGCCGCTCTTGTCGCCGGCATTGGCGATGTGAGTGATCTTATCCAGACCTTTGGCTTTGAGAACCAGCGAAATGTTCGGCCATCCGCCGTGTCCCTGTGTTGTTACGGCGCTCTGTCCCGCGCTTGCGGGAACCGCGGCAAACAGAATATTCACCAACGCCAGTATGCCGATTATCGGTTTCATTGCGGACTCCTTCGGCTTCCAAGATTTGCTCTGTTAGAGAAAGTCGCCGACTTCTCTCGGCGGCAGGCATCATTCCTTTTCTCCGCGATCTCCGAGTGCTCCGCGGCAAACAATGTTGCCCCTTCTTGATAATTATAACAGACTTGACAAAAGCGGTATTATTTATAAAGGAAGAGGAAAATGAAAAATATTCTCCTAAGAGGCCGGCCACATTCATTCGTCCCTTCCTGAAGCGACCCACGCCCTTTTCCAGGCGGTAAGTTTCTGATGTATAATTAAGACAGGTGAGACAATGTGTAGCAGCACGGCTGTCGAGAAATTGCCGAATAGGCAGGAGAATGGGCCTATGAATAAACTTTCTCTCAAAGTGCAAAAACAATTCTGTGAGGAGTGTTCCCTCGCGCTCCGGCGGTTCATCGGCAAGATGGACGGCGTGGAAGCGATCGAGGTAGAAAGCGGAAAAATCGTGATAGATTTTAATGCTGAGAAAATATCGGAAAAGGACATCATGAAAATATCGAAAGACAGTATAGAAAAACTCGGATATAAACTGCTTGATGAAGAAAAAGATTGAAGGAGGTATGTATGATCTCAAAAATTCTCATAGCGACGGACGGCTCAAAAACAGCCTGGAAAGCCCTGGAATATGCCGTCGAACTCGCGAAGCAAACAGATGCGACCATAACGGTTCTTGCAGTAATAGATAAAAGCCTTTTTGTTACCCGGTCGATCCCTTCAATGATGACCCCAACCCATATCAGAGAACCGCTCGAAGATTATCTGAGACAGGTCGCCGAGAAAGATTTTGAAAAGGCGGAACGGCTGTGCAGGAAGAAGGGCGTCCGGTCAAGGAAGGTCATTCGAACGGGACATCCGGTGGAGGAGATCCTGAAAGAAGCGCGGAAATCAAAGGCTGATATGATCGTCGTTGGATCTCACGGCAGAAGCGCGCTGAAGGCGGCAGTCCTCGGGAGCGTGGCATTTGGTGTAATACACAAGGACACGAAGATCCCGGTCCTCGTCGTGAGAAGGTGAGAGGTCCCGGTTTTTGCAATCCTGCTTGTGTTTTTCTGCCGGATTCTGTATAAGGGGGGCCTACCGGATGCCGGAGCGTAAGGGATCGACGAGCCCTTTGACCTCCGGCGCCATCCGGTGTTTTATCACGCACTGGAGCATCTCGAGCTCGTCATGGTCAAACCAGGTAATGCCGCAGAAACCGCACCGGTCGACCTCGATCAAATAGACGCTGTTATAAAAAATTCTATTCATGGGGTTGCTGCATTTGGGGCACGGGGAGAGCGGTATTGAGCTTTTGCCGCCGGCGAGCATTTTTTTTGAGAGTTTGAGATGGTTCTCATCCACCACGGCCCTTGCAAGCGCGATCACGCGCGCGGTGCAGGGCTGCTGCGTACGCACGATGATCCTCGGTATCTTGTCATTCTCCACGAGCGTTCCCGCGCAGAAATTACACCGGTAGACCCGAGTACTTTCGTATGCCGTCGTGACGAGCGGCTGACGACAGGCCGGGCAGGTGAAGCTCGATATCGACTGCTCTTTCTGCGAAAGCCGCGCGGTGAAAATGGCGTTGATGGGCGGCTGTTTCCATGCGCGATCAACAGGCTCCTGGTCTCCGGTCGTGATCCAGGAGAGCGGCGTGAGCCAGGGAAGCGTGCTGAGTTCCGCCATGAGGAACGGACCCTGCCACTGCTGCTGGGGATCCATGGCGTAGTATTTCGGCTCGGGAGGTTTTTGCGCGTTATCCGCCGCTTTTCTTTTGTCAGCTTTTGCGTCCAGTTCCGAGATGCTTACGCGCGCCATTTTGAGCAGGACGTCCATTCTCTTTCTGATGGGAGGATGGGTTGAGAAGAGATCGGACCAGAGACCCTCCGCCTCGTCCAGAGCGCTCACGTGCGGGTTCACGATGCAGAGCATCTCGAACCCGCTCCCGATAAATCCGGCGCCCCGCCAGCTCCGTGAGAGTTGATGCAGGGCCTCAGCCAGGGCCACCGGGTTTCTGGTCATGCGCACCGAGGCGGCGTCAGCGCGATATTCCCGTTCCCGCGAAATGAACATATTAAGCATGTAGCTCAGTTTCAGCAGGCCCCAGGCCATGAGAATGGCAGGTGAAGCGAACGACCTTCCCCGGGAGGCCCGGGCGGATTTTTCTATCACTGCCGAAAGCGTGCCGAACAGGCTAGCGGCCACGGTGGCTTCGAGGCAGTCACCCGAAAGGATATGATGGGCTTCGTGCGCGAGGACGGTTTCGAGCTGGGGCCGGGTGAGCCGCGAGAGCAGTCCTTCGGTTATGCCGATGACGGCCTCACCCTTCAGGTCCGCCGCTGCCAGCGCGTTCATCGAGAACGAGGGAATGACGACGCATTGGATTGGCCTCTTTTTGCCCGTGACCACATGGATCTCCTGCATGATGTTCTTGAGCATTGTATGAATATCATCCTGCGGGTCCGGAGGCTGCGCGTTGAGGCTCTGAATGACGGTATGGACCATATCATACGCCGAGAACCAGAAGTGGATCCCCGCGATGAGCGCGGCCGCCGCGATCGAGAAAACCCAGAAGCGGGCCGATTGAAGAGAAAAAGGCAGATACGCAGCGAAGAATACGACGGCTATGACCAGGTACAGGAACAGGAGGAAGAGGAAGAACACCCCGACGCGCCAGTTCTTTTGTCTCTCTATGTCGATGAAGGTCAGGGGCATGGTTAAGGTCAGAAGCCAGAAGCCAGAAGTCAGAAGTCAGACAACGGATACAATCTTTCCTTTTTGTATTTTCTGTTGTCTGTCTTCTGCAGTCTGTCCTCTGCCCTACTTCCCCCTCAGGCTCAGGTTCACCGAAGGCGCGGTTCGTGCCGCTTCCTCGGCCCCGAAGTACTCCTCGGCGCGGAAGCCGAGCATGGATGATACCAGGTTGTTCGGAAAGACCTGGAGCTTTGTCCGGTAGTTCGCTACCAGGTCGTTGTAGAGCTGGCGCGCGAAGGCGATCCTGTTTTCCGTGGAGGTGAGCTCCTCCTGGAGCTGCATGACATTCTGATTGCTCTTGAGCGCGGGATAGTTTTCCATTACCGCGAAGAGCTTTCCCAACGCCTGGGTGAGCATGTTTTCCGCCGCTGCCTTGGTCTGCGGCGTGCCGGCCGATACCGCCTTTGCCCGCGCGGAGATCACTTTTTCGAGCGTGTCCTGCTCAAATTCCATTGCCCCTTTGACGGTTGCGACGAGATTCGGAATGAGGTCGTGGCGGCGTTTGAGCTGCACATCGATCTGTTTCCATGAGCCCTGGACATCGTTCCGGAGCGATACCAGACTGTTGAATATCAGAATGAGCCAGGCTATCACAAGGCCGACTATGGCGAGTACGATCAATCCACTCATGCTCCCTCCTTAACAATATGTCATTGTGTTACCGTGTATTATACCATAATAGTTGAAGCATAGGGCAGAGGGAAGAGAGCATGGTGCATGGTGCATGGTGCATGGTGCAGGTGCATGGAGTAAAATCTTACTCTCTGCCGATCATATCTCCTCTGCCAAGAGCGGCCGTTCCGAGTGAGGAAATATTCCGCGCGCCTCCGCCTCGGTAAAGAGCCGGTGGACCGCAGAGAGACCTTCTATTGTCAGATCATGAGAAAAGGCGGTCACGTACAGGTCGATATGCTTTTTCATTATCTCGTGCTGCATCTCCTGCGCGTATTTGCCGCAGTATTCCATGATCTCATCGGGATGCGCCTGTGCATAGCTCAGGCTTTCGCGTATCGCCCCCTCTACCTGGAGGAGAACATCCCTTCCGAGGGAACGCCTCCCGAGTATCCCGCCCAGCGGGAGGGGAAGACCGGTGCGCCGTTCCCACCACTCGCCGAGGTCGACCAGCTTCTCAAGGCGATATGCAGGATAGGTGAAACGGCTTTCGTGTATGATAAGGCCCGCGGCCGCTTTTCCGCCGGCCACCGCCTGCATAATGCTGTCATAGGTCATGACGACGACATTTTCGATCAAGGGATCGAAAAGACGGAGGAGGAGATATGCCGTGGTGAGCTTGCCCGGGATGGCGACGGGAGCTGATCTCAGGGTTTCGAGTTTTGTCCACGGCTTCGCCACGATGAGGGGGCCGCAGCCGCGGCCGAGCGCGCCGCCGGAGCGGAGCAGGGCATAGTTCTCGCGGAGATGCCCCACGGCATGGTACGAGACCTTGGTGATGTCGAGGCCGCCTTCGAGCGCCAGCCGGTTCAGGGTCTCGACGTCTTCGAGCCGTTCCTGGAACGCGATGCCCGGAATCTTCACCTTTCCGTGGGTGAGGCCGTAAAAAATGAAGGTATCGTTCGGACATGGCGAGTAGCCTATGGTCAGGGTGCGGGTCATCTGTTCCATCCCTCCAGAATTTGCTGAACCGCCTCCTGCGCTGCCTGCGCTGCGCGCGGGACGTCCCATTTCTTCAGATCGCGGTC
>DATDRO010000014.1:0-3998 GCA_035291685.1 Nitrospirota bacterium
AAAGAGGCGGAGCAGCGCGCGGCAAAGGAAGCGCTGGAGAAGCTGACCGCAAGAAGTCAGGAGTCAGAAGCCAGGAGTCAGTAGAACGTTTGCTTTATTCTGGATTCCGGCTCCTCATAACTATGATCATCCCCTTCTTCATTCCCCACGCGGGCTGTCCTCATCAATGCGTGTTCTGCAATCAGAAAAAGATCACAGGCGAGCAGAAGCCGCCGGACTCCGCGTCTATCCCGACGAAGATCGAAACTTTCCTAAACACATCCGCGCAATCATCCGAAACAAAGGCCGTCATTCCGGGCTTGACCCGGAATCCAGCGCCTTTCAAGAATCCCCTGGATTCCCGCTTTCGCGGGAATGACGAACATTGCAAAAAAAATGTTCACGTTGCGTTCTATGGAGGAAGTTTTACCGCACTTCCCATCAAACATCAGCAGTCATATCTTGATGCGGTCCAACCGTTCATATTGTCCGGGAGGGTCAACGGCATTCGTCTCTCCACCAGGCCGGACTGCGTAAACAGGGAAGTCCTTTCGCTCCTCCGTGAATATGACGTCAAGACAATCGAACTCGGCGCCCAGTCCATGGACGACCGCGTGCTCACCCTCGCGGGCCGCGGCCATACTGTCGCCGACACGGTAAACGCGGTCGGTCTGGTCAAAGGATCCGGCTTTGCCGTCGGCCTGCAGCTGATGCCCGGCCTGCCCGGAGATTCAGCTGAAGGTTTCAACGAGACGATCAGCATGGTCATGGAACTCGCGCCCGATTTCGTGCGCCTCTACCCTGTGCTCGTGATCAAGGGAACACCGCTTGAAACGCTTTACCGGGAGGGACGCTACACGCCCCTCTCGCTTGACGACGCTGTCTCGCTCTGCAGTACCGCCCTCATAAAATTTGAAAAAGCCGGGATCGACGTTATCCGGATCGGGCTCCAGCCCACGGAAGAGCTGGAAAGACCCGGAACCATTCTCGCCGGGCCGTACCATCCCGCCTTTCGGCAGCTCGTGGAGTCTAACCTGTTCCTGGAAAAAATGAGGGAGGTATTAAGGATGAGGAAGGATGAAAGTGATGCGGCGGTGATCCTCGTGAACCCCAGGGACATTTCCGCCGCGATCGGCCAGAAAAGGTCAAATGTCAACCACCTGAAAAAACAGCTCAGACTGCGAACTGTCCATATTGTTCCGGACGCAGGCATACCGAAGAGAACGGTGAAACTGTTGTAGCGGGAAAGCCCCGAGCAGTCTCATGCTCATGCCTGCAAACCGGATCCGCGGACTTGTGGCTGCTATGCAGAAGCCCCTGTCTCTCTCAGTTTCTGGAGGAGGTTTACGGTCAACTTGAATCTTGCGCCTTCCTGGTCCAGCACCGTCTGATAAAATTTACACGCCTCACAATTCTTGTATTTTTTTGCAAATACCCCCTGAACCTGTCCACCGCATAAAGTACCTGCCACAGCCCAGCAGGCCCTTCCGGCATTCTTGCCCTCATGGACGCCATCGAGCCGTTTCTCGGTGGCCGCGGGGCATATCCCGAGGTCCTGCTTGAACCCTCCCGGTTCCCGACCGCACTTTTCAAATTCCCAGCAGTTCAGTCTGTTCATGGCGCTCTCCTCTATTAACACAGTTTTTACTCACGGGCGTTATCATGGCAAAACAACAGGCGCGGGAACGTTTTAATTGAAGCTCCCCGCAGACCGCCATGGCGGGACAGGGAATGCGCTCACTCCGGAATTCATGAGGATCGCATTTACCCCTAACCCCGCTTTAACGGCTGAAAATCCTTTTCCATGGGGATATATTCTTTGACATAATGCCCGGCATGGTAGATGCTGATCAGCTTCTCGTAGACCAAAAGCACGCCGAAGATAACGAGAATGGTAGCTGTGTTGACAGGATCGACCGTCCCGAAGAGCATGCCGACCAGCGAGGAAATGACGAAAAAGAGCAGTATGCCTTCTGCGATCGCGTCACCGATCCCCAGAAAATGATGGCCTGTGTAGAAGTACCCTCCGCCAGGCAAAAAGATCGAAAACACCCTTGCCTTTCTTTCACTCTTGAACTCAAGCCCGCACTTAGCGCAGGAATAGATGCCCGGGTTCAACGGCGCGGTGCATTTCGGACAGAGGTGATGCCGGACCCGAAGAAGGGTCTCCGGCTGGCCCTGGATCTGCAGGAGCGACAGGATGGCTTTGAGCTTCCTGCTTTCCTTGACGTAAAGAAAGGTCTCTTTTGAACCATTCTTGTATTTGACCATGAACTTTCGTCCCATCCAGGTGGACGGCTTGATCAGCTCAACGTCTCCATAGCGGATCTGCGCCACGGAGTTCCTCGGGGTAAAATTTGTCCTGGAGGGAAAGTGAAGGATCCGTCTGTTCGTCATCACCAGGGTGCAGCGTTTCAGGAGAAAGATGATCCAGCCCGTGGTAAGCTGCTCCATCATGGACACCGGTGAACAACCGCGCATGACAAGCAGTATCTCCTCGCCGGGCTCGAGAAATTGCTTCAGCAGGGGAGCGTAACGCTCGACCATCCGGAGCTGCTTCTTTTTTATGCGCTCCTTGAACTTTCCCTTCGGGTTGGAGAAGGCTATTTCCTGATTAAAAGGCAGACCGAATGATTCTGACTGAGGGTGGTCCGTGCTCATCGTGCACCTCCGAGAGTATTAATGCCCGTACCGGTTATTGCTATATAATAGTATCATTAATCATTCTTGTCAATACGTTGCAGGGGTCCTTGACAGAATGATTAAATTAGCTTACTATTTACGGTATGAAGATAACAGAAAAAAATATAAGATTTATTGCCGTCTATTTTCTCCTTGCCGCGGGTCTTGCGGTGTGCACGGCGTATGCCGGCGAGATGAAGGAGCTGGAGCTCAATGATGGAACGGTCATTACCGGAGAGATCGTCTCGCTGGACGACGGCGTCTACACCGTCAAGTCGGAAAGCCTCGGGACCATAAAACTGGCCGAGTCAAGGGTCAGGACGATCCGCACGAAAGGTTCCCCAAAGGGCTCCGGAGAGCAGAATGCGTCCCAACAAAACGCGGATGCGAACGCACAGGCGCAGGCCCTTCAGCAAAAAATGATGAACGACAAAGAGGTCATGGACAAGATCCGCTCCCTGGTGAACGACCCTGAGTTCCAAAAGATCCTCGAAGACCCGGAGGTCATGCGGGCGGTGAACTCCGGTGACGTCGCCGCCTTGATGGCAAATCCACAGTTCCTGAAACTAATGAACAATCGGACGGTGCAGGAAATAACGAATAAAGTCTCCAAGTGATCCTCACTCGGTTGATCTGCGATCGGAAGCGAATCGAGCTGTCTGGAAAAGGTTCCGACATCGTTACCGCGGCCCGGCTCCCAAAACATAAATATTGACCAGGAAACCATGTGAACAGGCAGCCCCTGAGTGCTCGCCGTGTCGAAGCGTGTTGCACACATCAGATGAATCTCATATTCGGATTACCTGATAGCCGAAGCATCGTACAAAACGGATGTTGCCGTATTCCGGCACGCTACACGGCGGAGCGAAGAGGTTGCCTGCGAACTTCAATGTCAATTTTGGGCGGCGAAAACTTATTGACATCACCCACCGTTACCGGTAGTATCAAAGCCGTTCGGAATTCCGCATCAAGTCGTAACTACTCAGGTCTGCCGTGAGCGATAAGCGCTGTAAGCGTGCAAGGCGTTGCCAACTTGTAACTTACAACCGACAACTTATAACTGTTCATAGTTGATAGTTATCAGTTAGTTTATCAGCTCGCTCCCTGAGCAGTTACATAAAATCTCCGCCCCGAAGGACCCTGTATGCCGATAACCTACAAAGACGCCGGCGTTGATATCGATGCCGGAGACCTCTTCGTGCAAAAAATAAAACCGTACGTCAAATCCACGTTCAGGCCCGAGGTCATGACCCATATCGGCGGGTTCGGCGGCCTGTTCGCGCTCAAAAAGTATAAACATCCCGTCCTCGTGTCCGGCACCGACGGCGTCGGCACCA
>DATDRO010000015.1:0-5592 GCA_035291685.1 Nitrospirota bacterium
GCACCTTTTGCAGCCCCATATGTGGGTGCTAGTACCCAGGCACATGTCTGGTCGCAGTATCAATTTTGGAAAATGGCTCCAACATTGGCATGGAAAAAAGATAAGCTTGCCGTTGGTTTTGCTCTAAATCTTGATTATCAAGCATTTGGTTTCAAAAACGTATATACCGGGACGGGTGGTATGTTAGGCACAAAAGCCGGTTTTGATTTGAGTGAAATGCAGGGTGCGCTTGGATACGGAGCAACTGTTGGCGCTATTTATGAGTTTTCGCCTAAATTTGCTGTCGGCGCGTCATATGCATCAAAACAGTATTTCTCCGATTTTAAATGGCGACTTTCTGCAAATGATGTGGTTTGGACAGCAGGTGCCAATAGCGACGGCATTTACAAAATGAAACTGGACTTTCCTCAGCAGTTCGCTGTTGGAATTGCTGTTCGTCCTGTTAAAAAATTGCTCTGGACTGCTGATGTCAAGTGGATACAGTACTCTGATACGTATGACAAAGTTTATTTGAGAGGCAATTTTAGCATGGGGACGGAAACTTTGCTGGATTTCGGTTGGGAGGATGTCTGGGTCTACGCGACAGCGTTGCAATTGGAGGTTACACCTAAGTTTGTGATCCGCGCAGGGTACAATCACAGTACTTCTCCGATCGGAAAAGAAGATGTGGATAATAATATTGCTTTCCCAGCTATCGTTACTAATCGAGTCGCTGGCGGTTTTACCTATCGGTTCGGCAGGCATTGGGAAGTGACCATGGCTTACATGAAGGCGTTAAAAGCTGAGCTAACGAGCAACAGCGGTTCCGACAACAAGATCAGCCTCGAAGAGCAAGCTACTGATTTTGAGCTTTCGTACAGATTTTAGTCAGACATGTCATTTCAAGAGAGGTACCCATAACGAGGGGAGGCCGAATAGGTCTCCCTTTATATTTGTGTTAAGGAGCCACTGGATAAACGTCTTTCAAATCCATGAAATCATTCTCGCGTACAGTTCTACTCGTCTTCTCTCTTTTCGTATTCATATCCCCGGCATGTGTACAAAGATCACAATCTCCATCGTCTCCCTCGCAGAAAACAGCGCATACTGTCAGGACAGAGATCGTCATTGCGGCTGTGGGGGATGTGATGATGCCGGGGTCCATTCAGGCGACTATTGCAAAAAAGAAATACAACTATGATCTGTTATTTGAAAAGGTAACTCTTGACCTGAGCGCCGCCGACATTACGTTCGCCAATCTGGAGACCCCGGTGGACCACGGGGCAAGGATATCCGGCTACCCGAAGTTCAATGCGCGGCCCGAACTGCTCGCATCATTAAAAAGGGCCGGCGTGGATATCGTCTCGATAGCGAATAATCATATCATGGACGCGGGCGTCGCTGGTTTGAAGAGGACCCTCGGCAACATTGATGCCGCGGGTCTTGTCTTCGTCGGAGCAGGAAGCACCAAGGCCGGGGCAACGGAGATCAAACGAATAACGGCAAAGGACATGACCGTGGCTTTTCTTGCTTATACGTACAGCACCAACGAGCGGTTGCCGCGCCGAAAGCCAGACGAGCCTGGGGTCAATATCCTGCGGACGGACTCGGAAGCGGACCTTGCCCTTGCCGTGGAGCGGGTAAAAGAGGCAGGGCAATCTTCGGATCTGGTCGTGGTCTCGCTTCACTGGGGAGATGAGTACGCCGCGGTCCCGACAGCATGGCAGAGGCAGGTCGCTGAAGAACTTATCGAGACGGGAGCGGACATCATTCTCGGCCATCATCCGCATGTACTGCAGCCAATAGAATCCCATACCGCGGAAGACGGGAGGCAGGGGCTCATCGTTTTCAGTCTGGGGAATTTCATCTCTACCCAGAATTCCGGGGTATCGTACAAGAACAAAAATAGTTCACGGGCCCGCAGGGGAGACGGGATCATCCTTTCTATAACTATCGTCAAAGAGGCCGGAAAAACGTCCATCTCGCGCGCGGATTTTTTGCCCATATGGACGCTCCGCGACATGGTCGGCAGATCGAGGATCTTTCGCCCGGTGAGCCTTGCGCGAGAGATCGAGCGGCTCAATGCGATCACTGAACGGAGCAGGGACGAAGAGGGCCTCTTGAAGCTTTTGAGCTACCGCCGGGAAGTGATCCTGAAAAAGCTGACAAAAAAGCCGGAGTAACCCCGCAGTCCCGCTTCAGCGGGACGGGATGTCGCGTTATCAAATCCCGATATGTCGGGATGCCGGAGGAACTCCACTTATCCCTTGATAGTCCGCGGTGTATCGTGTAAAATCCCATGCCTGTATGAAAATCCTTATCATCAAACTTTCCGCCATCGGCGACGTGGTACAGACGCTGCCCGCGCTTGAGGCCATCAAGAAGGTCTACCGTGCGAGTGAGATCACCTGGGTGGTCGAAGAAGAAGCGGCGGGCATACTCGAAGGCCATCCGCTCATCCACCACCTCGTGATTTCGCGCAGGAAGTCGTGGATACGAATGCTCAAAAACCCCTTCACGTTCTTCGCGGGAATGAAACGTATCATTGAGTTTTTTCATGAATTGCGCGGCACCCGTTACGATATTGCGATAGACTTCCAGGGTCTCCTGAAAAGCGGTATGTTGATCGGGCTGGCGCGCGCGCGCAGGAAGATCGGCTTCGACCGTACGCGTGAGTTTTCCTACCTGTTCCTGAACGAGAAGCTGCCGCCCTACGAAAAGGAAAAACACGCCCTTGAACGGTATCTTGACGTTGCCCGTTATCTCGGAGCAATCAACCCTTCACCGGCCTGCAGGCTTCCCATAGAGCGCGAGGTCGCAGTCGTGAAGGAACGGTTGAAAAAAAACGTAGGGGCAAGGCATGCCTTGCCCCTACTGATTGTGATCAACCCGGTCGCGCGATGGAGAACGAAGCTCTGGTCTGAACGAAAATTCGCGGAATTGGCCGACCGGCTCATTCAGGAGAAGAACGCCGTGATTGTTTTCACCGGCAGCGCCGATGATCGCCCCGTTATCGGGCGCATTGTCTCGATGATGAAGCATAAGGCGGAGAACCGGGCAGGAGAGACGACCCTGAAGGAAGTGGCCGCGCTTGCATCGCTTTCCAATCTCTTTATTACCACCGACACCGGGCCAATGCACCTTGCCGCGGCAGCAGGCGCAGAGGTCCTTGCCCTCTTCGGACCGACGGCGCCGTGGAGGACGGGGCCGTACGGCGAATCACATATCGTGGTCAGAAAAGGGCTGAAGTGCTCGCCGTGTTTTCAGCGAAGGTGCAACGACATCCAATGCATGGAGGCGATAACGGTGGAAGAGGTGATGGAAAAGATTAAGGCAGAATGATATAGTTACCACAAAGTGCTTTGGGCAACAGCCTTTTTCATCCTGCATTTTGACTTCAAGCTTTCCCCTTATGCATCTGCACTGACTTCTCTACATACTCCACAATGTTATCCAGCGTCAGTCTTCGGTCCTCAAGCCCCCAGACGAAGAACTCATCAACCGATCTGAAGGGTCCGTGCGCGCTGTGGTGCGATGCGAGGGCGTCGGCCGCGGCCCTGTCGGTGACGACCGTACGGCCCGCAGCGAGCTCCGCCATGAGTGTTGGAAAGGCTGAAAGCCAGGAAGAGTATTTGTTGCGGTTTTCTTTGCTGATCTTGTTCTTGATCAGGTCCAGGACATGATGGTAATGCTGTGACTGATCGATCCGCGTGTGTCCGGGATCAGTGAAGATCGAGTACATACCGATGGCCCGGGAGACTTCTTCGTACCGGCCTTGCTTGAAGAGTTCTTCCACGGTTAACCTGAGCTTCTCGATATTTTCAACATTCGATACCATGAGTACTTCCGGCATTGTGTCTACCTCCCGATAAGGTTAGATGATCTGTTTATTACCAGAACGAATACTATAACAATTTATTGCTGGAAGCAAGCCAATTATTTGATAATATCGCCTGAAGGACGGGGGCATCGCAGGGCCTGCGAAGGGCGGAATAGCAGAATATGGATCGGATAGAAATATAATAGACTTTTAAAAGATGTCCGAATTGGTTATAATAAGCCTGTGGCGCCTAAAGAAACGATTCTCAATTAAAAGGGCTAAACATGAGGAAATGTATTTCTTTTATATTGGTCTTCCTTTTTGGAATGGCCGCGCCGGCCTTTGCGGCGAATTATGTGAAGCCCGCAGTTTTCAAGCAGTGGCTCCGCTCCGATAAATCGATGATACTTGTCGATATCCAGCCATCAGAAGACTTCCTGGAACAGCATTTCAAGGGATCCATCATGACCGATGCCTACCCCGTGATAACCGGCGAGGACAAAAGGAGGCTCGATCCGGCGGTCAAAAAGGCAAAGGCATCGAAGGGCGATGTCGTGATCATCTGCCCGCGAGGGAGAACCTCCGCGAGCAATGCCTATGATTATCTGAAGGCGCAGGGAATACCCGAGAACAGGCTCTTTATCCTGGAAGGCGGCATAGACGGCTGGCCGTACAAGGAGATGCTGGTAAAGGAAAGATGACCAAGTCACCCGGGTTTTCACTGCTGCCGTCTTCGGTCGTGGCAATTTTGCCTTGACTTTGAAGACCTTATTCTATATATTAACTCCGTTAGAGATAGAGGAGGTGTCTATGACCAAGGCAGATATCATCTCGGAGGTTTTTGATAAGGTCGGCCTGCCCAAGCAGGATGCGGAAGAAATGGTGGAGATGATTCTGGATCTGATCAAGCAGACACTGAAAGAGAGCGAGACCGTGAAGCTCTCGGGATTCGGCAATTTCGTGGTACGGAAGAAAAACTCCCGAAAAGGACGCAACCCGAAAACAGGCCAGGAAATAGAGATCACCCCGAGGAAGGTCGTGAGCTTCAGGCCGAGCATGATATTTAAAGAGCATGTCATCGAATCCCCCTCAGCAGCAGCCGAGTAAGCTTTTTTACCGGATCGGCGAAGTGAGCCGTCTCACCGGCCTCGAGCCGTATGTTCTCCGGTACTGGGAGACCGAGTTCCCCCAACTCCGGCCGGAGAAGGGGAAGTCGGGCCAGAGAATCTATAAAAAAAAAGACCTCGAGAACATTCTCCGCGTCAAGCAGTTACTCTATGATGACGGCTATACAATCTCAGGAGCAAAAAAGAAGCTGAACGGAGGACGGGGGCGGGACCTTCAGGATGTTCTCGATACAGCGAAGAATGAGCTCAAGGAGATTCTCGAAACACTGAAGTAAGTTACCGCATACGTTTCAAGATTTGAGTTGTCAGTCAGTTTTCGGGGCGTGGCGCAGTCTGGTAGCGTACTCGCTTGGGGTGCGAGTGGTCGGCCGTTCGAATCGGCTCGCCCCGACCATTTTTACAAAGCCCGGACACCCTCCGGGCTTTCTTTATTGAGATTCAGCAACTGGAAGAGATGTTTTTGCAGGATGAACGGGATTAAATCTAATTTAATACCGATGAACCCTGTCAGTCCTGTTATCCTTAGTCCGAGGTTTAACGCATGATCCTCGTAACCAATGACGATGGTGTATATTCCCCGGGTATTCAGATCCTCGCCAAACGGCTCAGGGAACTGGACAGCGTGGTCATTGTTGCGCCGGACCGGGAACGAAGCGCCGCGGGCCA
>DATDRO010000016.1:0-4581 GCA_035291685.1 Nitrospirota bacterium
GGAGCAGCAGCCCCAACCGCAGCCGGAGATACCCGAAGCGCCGGCGGACCAGACACCGGAAGCACCCGCGCAGCAATTGCCGCAGACTTCCCCGTAAACGGACAAGCCAATAAAAAACCCCGGCATGTGTTGCCACGCGCCGGGGTCAGATACTTTCGGTTAAATTATGAAGAGCTTGAAGCAACCTTATAATTTAACAACATTGGTTGCCTGTGGGCCCTTTGGACCACTGGTAACCTCGAACTCAACTTCCTGATCCACTTTCAGGGACTTGAATCCGTCGCCTTGGATGGCCGAATAATGCACGAAAACATCTTCGCCATTGTCCTGGGTAATGAAGCCAAAGCCTTTGGCATCATTGAACCACTTCACTTTACCCTTAGCCAAGCAGTTACCCTCCTTTGCTGCATGATCTCATGGCATTTCAACCTGCCGTGAGGTTATCCTGCGGCCGCGCTTACCGGGCCGTGAATAGCCGACGAAAAGAACAGTAAAAGCCTATCAAAAACCGGTTTTCCTGTCAAGAACTTTCAACACCACCGAGCGAAGCGGGCTGATCTGGGTCGGCACTCAACTCAAGCACGAATGAGGCAGAAGGTCGGTCCATCAGACCTTTCCATTCAGGTACTTCTGTCTTTTTGACTCAGGGAAGCGCTCAATGGCATATCTCAGCATGGTTCGCGGCATGGACCGGTAATGGCGTTGGAGAAACCCTTTCTCTGTAGAGAGATCGCGCTTTCCCACCTCGCGCAGCATCCAGCCTACTGCCTTATGGATCAGATCATGCTTGTCTGCCAGAAGCATCCCGGAAATCCTGAGCGTATCGGAGAACTCGTTCCGCCTGATGAAGATGAACGTGGAAATGATCGCCATGCGCCGCTTCCACGGGTCGCGCGATTTTGCGAGCGTATAGAGGGGCTTCCTGCTCCTGTCCGTGAGATAGGAACCCACGATGTTCGGCGCCGACAGGTCAACGAGGTCCCAGTTATTGATGTATCGAGTGTTTTTAAGATAGAGGCCGTAGATGCTCTTTTTAACGGCGGCGTCGCCTTTTGAATAAGCTCGAATGAGCAGAAAGAGCGCAAGAAGACGTTCTTCATGGACAGATGATTGTAACAGCGGCAGCGCATCTTTTATGCCGATGCCGTCATATTCCCTGGACAGCTTTCTGAGCACGGGAACGGTGATCCCGAGAAAAACATCGCCCTCGCCGTACTCTCCCGGCCCGGTTTTGAAGAATCCCTGGAGGATTTTCGCTTTTGCCGGATCGGCGAGATCTCGCAACTGTTTTCGGATTTTTTGCGCGGTCATCATACATTACGAGACTATTCCTACCGGTTCCTCTCCTTCACCGCCCGCTCCACTTCACGCTTCGACTCTTTCTCTTTGATCGTATCCCGCTTGTCATGGAACTTTTTTCCTTTTGCAAGCCCCACGAGGACCTTGGCCTTTCCCCGGACAAAATAGATCTTGAGGGGGATAAGGGTGTAGCCCTTTTGCGTCATCTTCCCGATGAGCTTCCTGATCTCTTCGCGGTGAAGGAGAAGCTTGCGGGTGCGGAGCGGCTCGTGGTTCATGATGTTGCCGTGGGTATACGGGCTGATGTTCGCGTTCAGGAGGAATATCTCGTCGTTCTTCACGATGGCGTAGCTGTCCGACAGGCTCGCGAGGCCCAGGCGCAAGGACTTCACCTCCGTGCCCTGGAGCGCCATCCCTGCTTCGATGGTCTCTTCGACAAAGTAATCGTGGTATGCCTTGCGGTTCGTTGCTGCTGCTTTTTCTTCTTTTTTTTCAGTCATGCTTGGTTATCCAGGAATATTATTGTTTCGCTGTGCTGCGTTTGGCTCGGTACGGCCGATTCGGCTACGTGCAGCCCCGCCCCGCCTTCTTCATCCTCAAAGTGCGCGAGAAGGGCATAGCTGTCGAGGATAAACGCGCTATCCACGCTTTGCCCCCTCTTGCCGGTCATTCAGCAGGGCTTTTGTCAGAGACTTCTTCCCTTTCAGCATGCCCCTGGACGCCTCGATCGGGTCGTCGGGAAGCGGTTTTATCAGGATCACCCGGCCTTCTCCCTCCATAATGGCGATACGGGTGCCTTTTTTAATGTTGAACTTTTTCCTGAGCTGCGCGGGAATGATGACCTGTCCCTTTATAGTGACCTTTGATATGGTCATGGCATACCTTCCATTAGTTTGCAATACCAAATTACCATAAGGGATACTTCCTGTCCAGCAGGATTACGATGTTGCCTTCACGGGTTATGGCCAAACTCCGGACATATCCGCTCTTCTGATAGGACGTTCCGCGTGATATTATTTTCGCTCCTGCCGGGCTTCCAAGTCGGCCCAGGCGAGGTCATGCAATATTTTCTTCGCGCGTTTGCTCATCCGTCAATGGCATCACTTTTCAGAGTTGAGGTGGCATACATATCATTCCGGCAGTGGCAGAAATTTATCCAAGTTATAGCATGACGTTCGTTTGTTACACCTACTATCATGCACCCGCGATCGTACAAATACAGTGTGATATCCCGGTTGTAGTTTGCAGATGAATCCCGGGGGTCACGCGCCGCCCTATGGCGCATCGCTGTGGACCGGAAGGTTAGATTATGCTCTAGTATTGCTCGACAGAAAATTAGGCATGGGAAAGGGCATGTATACCGGCGAGGCGCTTGCCGATGTTCGCCTTCGCGATTTTTAAATCGTAAGCTGTCTGAAGATTGAGCCAGTATTGCGGTGTTTGGTTGAATGCGCGACCGAACAACAATGCCAGTTCCGCCGTCACCGGTCGATCTCCCTTGATTACATGTGAAATCCGCATTGGCGATACCCCGATAGTGCGCGCGAACTCAGCCTGAGATATACCCATTTCACTCAGAATTTCTACCAGGAATTCTCCGGGATGAATTGCAGGCAAGCCATTCTTAATCATGTTTGTACCTCCTTTAATGATAATCAACGATTTCAACGTCAAATGCATCGCCAGTTTCAAAGCGGAAACATACGCGCCACTGGTCGTTAATGCGAATGCTCCATTGACCCGCGCGGTCATGAGCTAGGGCTTCCAATCGGTTTGATGGAGGGATACGCAGATCATCCAGGCATGTGGCCCCATCCAACTGTATCAGGCGCATTGCCGCACGTTTCAGTATATTTTGCGCTAAACGGCGTGATTTCCCGGTGGTAAAGAAGCGTTCCGTTTCGGGAGAAGCAAATGACTGAATCATGGGAGTATTATAAACAAAATGTTTATATTTGTCAAGAGGCTGTTTCTCGGTGCGGGGAGGAGGGCAGGTGCTATATCAAATAATGTGTTCACTTTTTCTGAAATATGCCGGCAACGGCGCCAAAAACAAGGCCAATACAACCAAAGGAAAATATACCCGGAAAATTATGGGGCGAACTAATCTGGCGTATGACGAGGTATGATCCGAACAAGATTCCAACTAATATGAATCCTATCAAAGCACCAATTAGCATTCTCAAATAAATTCCGGTCATCTGCTTCTCATCACCCATGCGTTCTCCTTGCGATGGCTAATCCCGAGCGGAGCGAGGGAGGGAACACTCGCGTCACGCGCCGTCCTTTGGCGCGTCGCTGTAGACCGGCTTGTTAGTCTTTTTTCTCGTAAACCTTAATGTCTTCGATTGCGGCGCGGGCCTTTTTGTCTATTTCTTTACAAAGAGAACGTTCTGAGGCAGGACACTTATGAATCGCGTTTTTTGATGATGTTTCCAGATCACGCTCGTCCGCAGTCGCGTCAATGTGTTTAAGAACGAAGACTTGAAACGACGGGTCTTTCTTAATTAAGGAAATTAACTCATCAAAACGGTCCCAATGTTTAGCCATGAACTGGACCACGAAATCAGAAAACCCTTCGGCATATGCGCCGTCATCACAGCCTGATGGTGTTTGCTTGTAAATTCTATAAAGATTGTTCCATGACTTCTGCTTTTCAGGATTTATTTCCTTAAAGAAGACGTTATAGTCCGGGCAATCGGCTGCATTAGATGTCAATGAAAAAGCCGATCCGAAGAGGATCATAGATGTCGCTATAGTGATAGCGCAAATCGCCTTCATTTTTTCTCCGACTAATCCCGGCGGTAACTCGCCCGCGCGCAGCGGGGTGTCGATGTTGACTGCCTGGTTCTTCGCCCGAGCTTCGCGAGGGCGAATGGCAGTCGGGCGAGTTACCGCCGGGATTCTTCCCCTCGCGAAGCGAGGGGAAGAACGCGCGCGTGAGGAGCGGGCCGTTCGCGACTCACTCGACGCGCTTGTTGGTTCTATTTTGTTTCGTTGGACTCTTTGGCTTGATTATGGTCTGGTACGCGTTTAAATTGCCCAGCAAATAATAACGTCAGTATAACTCCTAACCAAAGGCCACCGAGAAATGTTCTGTAATGATCCATCAATTTGATGAATCTAGGATCGATAATATTGGATCCGTAAAATGAGGTTAAAATTAAAACTCCCCAAACAATTGCAACTGTACCGGCCATGATAAGGGTCTTGTTTGCCCATTTCGCATATTTAGTTTTGCTCGTACGCGGAGTCAACATCATCAAGACTCCGCCTACAATA
>DATDRO010000017.1:0-4896 GCA_035291685.1 Nitrospirota bacterium
GGTTTCTCGTACATATATTTCATATCCAGTGATTTGTAGCCGGGCTTCTGCGGCGCCTGTTTTGCGGTCAGCGAGGAATCACGTTTCATTTTTTGTTCGTTCATCGACGTGCCGGCAGCGGGCGGTTCCTTTTTTGCCTCAATAAACGCCGGCGCCTCTGCATACTTTTCCGTCGGATTTACGTTCTGATACATATAGAAAGCGGTGACTGCCAGGAACAGGACTGCCACAGCCTGGATCGGGAGCTTGATCGCAAGGGGATAGAAAAGCCGATGGAAGACGCTCCTTTTCTGTTGCGCCTCTGCGCGCACCTTTGCCATGATCTTCTGCGTCATCCAGGCTGGGGAGTCCACCTCTTCCACCTTCTTTATGTACTCGATGGTTTTGTTCAGTTCAGCGAGCGCGTTCCTGCATTCGGCGCATGACTTGAGATGGCTCTCGATCACCGCCTTTTGCTTCGGCTTGACGGCGCCATCGATATACTCGGACAGCATATGTCGTATGTCATCGTGTTTCATCAGAGTTCTCCCAAAGCTCTCTTCAGGCAATCCTTTACGTCTTCTCGTGCCCTGAAGAGGCGAGACTTAACCGTCCCTTCACGGACCTTGAGCATGGTGCCTATCTCATCATACGAAAAGTCCTGCATGTCGCGGAGAACGATCACTTCCCGGAAATCCGGTTCAAGGGCCTCGATGCAGTCCTGTACTTTTTGCTGTACGTCCTGTCTTTCCATTCTATCAAGAACCGTCGGTTCATTCGATGGCGGGTCCGCCGCCACTTGCCCGTCCTCTGTCCGGATCGGGTCGTCCATGGACACCGGTTCATGGCAGTGCCTTGCCTTCAGTTGTTTCAGCCGGTTCTTTGAAAGATTGATCGTTATGGCCGTGAGCCAGGTCAGAAATCTGGATTGGCCCCGGAAATTTTTTATGTTCCGGTATGCTGAAACAAACGCGTCTTGTACGATCTCGAGGGCATCCTCGTGGCTTCCGGCTATCCGAAAAGAGATATTAAGCATCTTTTTCTCGTACTTTCGTACCAGAGATTCAAAGGCATCGAGGTCGCCTCTCTTGCAGGAAGACACCAGGCCGGCATCTTCATCCGTTGTCGGATCTCCATTCTGTATCATTTTATTAGACAGCCATGCCCCGGGATTTGTTCCGCTATCCATGCTGTTCAGATTGTACCGTAAAATTCATTCTTTTTCACCTGAAAATGCCGGAGAAATGGTTGTGGTAAATTATTACCTGTGATACAATTTTCTCAGACGCCAAACGGGCATCGCAACAAAAGCCGTTCGATATTGTTTCTGAGAAGTTTATCAAATACAGGAGGGGAAAATGGCGGACAAGATCATTATCTTCGGTAAGGCCGGCTGACCTTTTACGACGAAGGCCCGTGAGGCCTACGGCGAGAGGGCGGAATACGTTGACGTCAAATCAGATGTCGCGAAGCTGAAGGAGATGCTTAAATATTCAAACGGGGCGAGGAGCGTGCCGGTCATTGTCGAGGGCGATAAGGTAATGGTCGGCTACGGCGGCTCGTGAGGGGTGTAATGCCCGGCAGGATGCCGGGTAGAAGTTCGGAGTGCGGAGTTGGGAGTTCGGAGTGAGGAGTAAGGAGGACGGGGGCAAATGGACAAATTCATGCTCGACAAAAATGACGCGGTGCTTCTCATCATCGACATCCAGGACAAGCTCGCGGCGGTGATGAAGATGCGGGATGTGATGGTGAAGAATTGCCTTCATCTGATCGAGCTCGCGAAGATGCAGGGCATCCCGGTCGTGGTAACGGAGCAGTACCCGAAAGGGCTCGGCCGGACCGTCGGCGAGATACAGGCCGCGCTTCCTTTGTACAAACCCGTCGAAAAGGTCGCTTTTAACTGCTGTGCGGAACCTGCGTTCCTTGCCGAGATAAAAAAACTGGGTAAAAAGAAAGTTATCGTCACGGGTATGGAGACGCACATCTGCGTGCTTCAGACGAGCCTCGGCCTTTTACAAGCAGGGCTGGATGTGCATCTGGTACGGGACGCCGTTTGTTCGCGGACCGAGGAAAACTGGAAGACGGGTGTTGAATTCATCCGGGATGCGGGCGCGGTCGCAACGTGTGTGGAGACAGTCCTGTTCCAGCTCCTCAAGATAGCGGGCACGGAGGACTTCAAGAGGATAGTGCAGAGGATAAGATAATTCCAGGAGTCAGGAGTCGGGAGTCAGGAGTCAGAAGTCAGGAGAGAGGACACGGGAATCAATCTTCTGGGTGCTGACTACTGTCTTCTGGCTTCTGTCCGTTCGAGGTGATACATCATGGCAGAGGAAAAAAGACCGGAACTGATCCCGGATGATGTGAAGAAGGTCATCAGGGACACCTTTCTCAAACAACTCAAGGAACCCGTCCTTATCGAGGTCTATACCAAACAAGGCGAGAACGACCAGTACAATGAGGCCACGGTTGCGCTCACGAAGACCTTTTCGGAATTGAGCGACAAGGTCACGATCTCGTTTTATACGGTTGGTGACGACCAGGCAAAGAAGCGTAACGTCCTCCGGTCGCCGACCCTTCTGATCGCTCCCGATAAGTACCGGATACGGTACACCGGCTCTCCCCTCGGCGAGGAAGGCCGCTCGTTCCTCGTGGCGCTGATGATGGCATCCACAGGCATGAGCATCCTGACAGCGCCTGCGATGGCGAAGATCGCGGCGATCAAGGACAAGCGGGACATCCAGGTATTCGTCACCCCCACCTGCCCCTACTGTCCGCAGCAGGCGCTCGCGGCCATGTCCGCCGCGGTCGTGAACCCGGCGGCAATATCCGCCGATGTCGTCGAAATTTTCGAGAACCAGGACCTTGCAGAGGCCCTCGGTTCCCTCGCCGTGCCGCAGACCTTCATCAACGGCATCTTCACCGGCGCGGGGCTCCAGCCCGAAGAGATCTTTGTTGAGTCTCTCCTCACCCTCAAGGAACCGGCGTACCTGTCCGAAGAGATAACGCCCGGCGAGCCCGTGGAAAAGGACCTCGTGATCATCGGCGGCGGCCCCGCAGGATTGACTGCCGCGATCTATGCCGTGCGCGCGGGGCTGAACAGTATCCTGATCGAAAAGAGCAATCTTGGAGGGCAGGTGGCGATAACGCCCGTGGTCGAGAACTATCCCGGGTTCATGCGCATCGGCGGGAAGAGTCTCGTGGATCTGATCGTGCAGCAGGCAGCCCAGTACGCAGATATTCACCTCGGCGAGGCGGTAAAAGAGATCGCCCATGAGGGGAACAGGCTCCAGGTGAAGACGAACCGTGCCCTCTACATTGCAAAGGGGGTCATTGTCGCCACCGGCGTGGACAGCAAGGCCCTGAACGTTCCCGGTGAAAGGAGATTATACGGGAGAGGCGTGAGCTACTGTTCGACCTGCGACGGGTATTTCTTCAAGGACGGGAAGAAGGTGATCGTGGTAGGAGGAGGGAATACGGCGGCGGCGGACGCGCTTTACCTCCACAACCTCGGCGCGAACGTAACGCTTGTCCACCGGCGGGACAGTCTCAGGACCGAGGCGCGGCTCCGGGAAAGTCTCGACCAGTCCCGGATACCGGTGCTGTGGAGCAGCGAGGTGAAGGAGATCCTCGGCGACAAGCTCGTGAAATCTATCAAGATACAAGATATGAAGACCGGCGCCGTCAAGGAACTACCCACAGACGGCGTGTTCGTCGCGATCGGATATGTGCCGAAGAATGAGATCGCGAAAAGTCTCGGGCTCCCGCTCGACGAAGAAGGGTACATCAAAGCGGACCTGAACATGAGGACGTCCATCCCGATGGTCTACGCAGCGGGAGACATCACGGGCGGGGCCAAGCAGATCGTCGTTGCCGTGGCGCAGGGTTCGGTCGCCGCCATGAGCGCCTTTGAGGACATCACGAGCCCGTATTGGGTGGCGAAAGAGAAGGAACTGGCAAAAAAGGTTTGATGAGGCGACGCCTCAGACCAATAGAATCAGGACCTTTAAACCGGTCTCACACGAAGACACGAAGAAATTCAAGATTCAAAATTCTAGATTCAAGTTTTTCTTTGTGCGCTTTGTGGCTTTGTGTGAAAATTGGGTTTTGGTTTTGACTCAAAGAACTTGACGCTAATTGATGGTTTGGCGGGCGTTACTCATACCGCAGCGCATCGATCGGACTCAGGAGGGACGCCTTGTACGCGGGATAAAACCCGAAGAAGATACCCACCAGACCGGAAAAACTGAACGCAAGCAGCACGGAAAACGGAGAGATGACCGTCGGCCAGCCGGCGACGGACGAGAGGACCATCGACGTCGAGACCCCGATGATGATGCCGACGACGCCGCCCAGGAGGGAGAGCGTGAGCGCCTCGATGATGAACTGGAGTCGGATGTCCCAGGTCTTCGCGCCGACCGCCATGCGGATCCCGATCTCGCGCGTGCGCTCCGTGACGGACACGAGCATGATGTTCATGATCCCGATGCCGCCCACGAGGAGCGAGACGGAAGCGATTGCCCCGAGCAGCAACGTCATCATTTTCGCCGATTGTTCCGACGCCTGGAGTATCTGGGTGAGGTTCCGGATGGTAAAATCATTCTCCTGCTTCTGCCCGATGCGATGCCGCTGGCGCAGAAGCTGGGTGATCTCGCGCTCGGCCGTGGAGAGGTCCTCTTTGCTTTTGGCTTTCACGTAGATCATCCGCACCATGCCGGGTATCGGCGTTCCGAAGATTTTTTTCTGGGCCGTGGTGATGGGAATGAAAATGGTATCATCCTGGTCCTGGCCGGAAGGGGACTGACCCTTTGTCTCAAGAACGCCGAGCACGGTAAAGGGAACGTTCTTGATCCTGATCGTCTGGCCGACCGGGTCCTGGTCCCCGAAAAGGTTGTCCACAACGGTCCGGCCGAGGAGCGC
>DATDRO010000018.1:0-24731 GCA_035291685.1 Nitrospirota bacterium
CGGTTCTTATTGACAAATCGCATCCCGCGCATTACAATCAGCCGAAACCATAACAATAAATCGAAGGAGTGTCCTCAATGGAAAAGACGTTTGCGATCATTAAACCAGACGCAGTAAGCAGAAACATGGCAGGAAAGATACTGACACGGATCGAAGAGAACGGTTTTCAGATCATCGCCATGAAAAAGCTCTGGCTCACCAGGAAACAGGCCGAGGGCTTCTACGCCGTGCACAAGGGAAAGCCTTTTTTCGGCAGCTTGACGGACTATATGTCTTCGGGCCCATGCATGGCCATGGTCCTTCAGAAGGGGAGCGCCATTGCCGCTTGGCGAAAGCTTATGGGCGCAACCAATCCGGCTAACGCCGAGCCGGGGACGATCCGCAAGGATTTCGCCGTCGACCTGGAGAAGAACTCCGTCCACGGCTCGGACGCGCCTGAAACGGCGGCGTACGAAATATCCTATTTCTTCAGCACCCTGGAGTTTTGCGAGTAAGCATGGATTCAGACAAGGGCCTGAACCGCGAAATCGCAGCGTTCGCAAAGGGTTAATGCTTTTGCCCCACCTCTTTTCGCAGGAGAGTACGATCGTGGCTATTACCGTGAAGAACCCCATTGTCGAGATGGACGGCGACGAAATGACCCGCATCATCTGGAAGATGATCAAGGACGTCCTCATTCTTCCTCATCTCACCATTGATCTGAAATATTATGATCTCGGCGTCAAGCACCGGGACGAGACGGAGGACCGGGTGACCAGCGACGCGGCGAACGCGGTCAAGCAGTACGGTGTCGGCGTCAAGTGCGCGACCATCACGCCGAATGCGGCGCGGGTCAAGGAGTACAACCTCAAGCAGCAGTGGAAGAGCCCGAACGGCACCATTCGATCGGTCCTGGACGGGACGGTCTTCCGCAAACCGATCATCGTGAAGAACATTCCCCCGGCGGTCCGGAGCTGGAAAAAGCCGATCAGCATCGGCAGGCACGCCTACGGCGACATCTATCGGTCCGTTGAATATAAGGTGCCCGGACCGGGGACCGCGGAGCTGGTGTTCACGCCGGCCAACGGCGGGGAGCGCGCGTCCTTCACGGTCCACGAGTTCAAGGGGCCGGGCGTTATCATGGGGATCCATAATACCGAAAAGTCCGTCAGGAGCTTTGCCCGGGCCTGCATCAACTATGCTGTCGGCGAAAAGATCGACCTCTGGTTCGGGGCCAAGGACACGATCTCGAAGATCTATCACGCCTTCTTCAAAGACGTGTTCGACCAGGAGGTCGGCGCGCGGAAGGCCGAACTCGACAGGCTTGGTATCCGATACCGTTATATGCTGATCGATGACGCCGTGGCTCAGATCATGAAGGCCGAGGGCGGCATGCTCTGGGCATGCATGAACTACGACGGCGACGTGATGAGCGATATGGTGGCCTCGGGTTTCGGCAGCCTCGGGCTGATGACGTCGGTCCTCGTCTCGCCGGAGGGAAAGTATGTGTACGAGGCCGCGCACGGCACGGTGATGCGGCACTATTATGAGCATCTCAAGGGAAACCCGACGTCCACAAATTCCGTGGCGTCCATTTTCGCGTGGACGGGCGCTCTTGCGCGGCGCGGAGAGCTTGATGGGACTCCTGACGTGACGGCATTCGCCCGGAGGCTCGAAGCGATCGTGGTCAGGACGATCGAGGACGGGGTCATGACCAAGGACCTTGCCGCGATAGCGGAGCCGAAGGTGGATAAACATGCCCTCACCCGGGAATTTATTGATGAAATAGCCGCGCGTCTAACGCGGGACCGTGACGAGAAGAAGATATAAGCTGGATAATTGAAACGGAAAATGGCTTTGTGCCATCCGCGCGCAGCCCCTTCGCTCTGCCGCGCACGCGTGCGGTATATCGGATGGAGGTACAAAGCGATTCTGCTTGTCCCAGAAGCGGTTACGCTGAGTTGTGCGAAGGGCACGCCGAAGCGCGTCTCTCGCTCAAGGGCTGCGCGCTTTGAATTCTGGAGTGAGCGCACTCCCCGTCCCGCCAGAGCGGGACTGCAGGAAGCTTCAATTGATTAAATTTTGGAGAAAGTCCGGGATATAAGCAGTTGACAATATCTTTCCCGTCATGCTAAGATAATTTCATGTATTATCGTGAGGGCGCGGCATATGGCAGGTGAGAAAATACTGAGCATCGACGACAGCCCGACCGTCCAGCGGCTCATTGACATGATCTTGTCCTCGCAGGGTTATCAGGTTGTTCTTGCCTCGGATGGCGAAGAGGGGATCGTGAAGGCAAAGGCGGAAAAGCCTGCTGTTGTTCTCGTGGACTTCGTGATGCCCAAGATGAACGGCTTCCAGGTCTGCAAGACCCTGAAAGATGATCCTGAGTTCAAAGACACGCCCATTATCCTGGTGACGTCCAAGGGTGACAAGGTGGGCAGTAAGTTTGTGGATGTTCTCGGTATTACCGAGTACTTTACCAAACCATTTCAGCCGGAAGAGCTCCTCGCCAAGATACGCGAAGCCATAGACAAAAGAACTCCCGCTGCGCCCAAAGCCGAGGCAAAACCCCTGACCCCGCCTTCACCGCCCCAGCAGCTTCCGACTGCGGGCCTTGAGGCCACGATCAGAGAGATCGTGGAGCGGACGCTCGAGGATTTCGTCAAAAACGCCCTTCCGGACATGATCCGGCGGGAACTCGGGAAAAACCAGTCCGCACCGAACGCCGGCATCAAGGGAAACCTGGCGAACTTCAGGATCATTGAAGTGATGCAGATGCTCGGCCTCCAGCGCCAGACCGGGAAGCTCGCGATCTCCCGGGGGAGCGACGATGTCGAGATATATTTCAGAGAGGGGGCTGTCGTGTTTGCGGCGTCGAACTGCGCAGGGGAGGCATCGGTCCTGGACGGACTGCTCAAGAGGGCATGCCGGCTCAAGGAAGATCAGATCAGCCAGGCGCTTCGCACGGCGGAAAAGACCAGTGAGCCGATCGACGCTGTTCTTGCAAGAGAAAAACTGATAGATCCCAAAACGTTCCTTGACTGTCTGAACCGGTACACAGAGAATGAGATATACAAAGCCATGGCCTGGAGAGAGGGGAGCTTTGTCTTCGAAAAGGTTTCGCCGCCCGCTTTTGCCAATCCGCTGCGGCTCAAAGTGGACGATCTTCTCCTGGAGGGGGCCCGGCGCGCGGACGAGTGGATGCTTATCCAGCAAAGAATCCCGAATTTTACCATGGTGTTCGAGCCGCTGATAGGAAATGCGGACGAGCTGACGCGGCGAGGCATGAGCGATACTGATACAAAGGTATTTTCCCTCATTGATGGAAAACGGAGCGTTCAGGCTATTATCGACGTTTCCTGTCTCGGCGAATTCGATGTGGCGAAGAGCATGTTTATTCTCCTTTCCGTGAATCTTATCAGGAAGAAAAAATAGTGTTTTTATATATTGCAACCAGTGGGAATTATACAAAAACTTGACAATACCAAAGAAATATGTTAATTTCTAAACACTCGCTGAACACTCGTAGCGGGAGAGCGCAAAGGAGTGCAACATGGCCAAAATACTCATAGCAGACGACAGCCTGGCAGAGCTCCAGCTTTTCCAGGCAACCCTGCAGCCGATGGGCCATACCATCGTGACCGTCATGGACGGCGAAGCGGCGGAGGAGCGGGTAAAGTCCGATAAGATCGACCTCGTTATACTCGACGTTATCATGCCGAAGAAAAACGGATTTCAGGTCTGTCGGGACATCAAGAGCAACGAGCAATACAAGCATATCCCCGTCATCATGGTAACGTCAAAGGACCAGGAGAGCGACAAGTTCTGGGGGATGAAGCAGGGAGCGGATGAATATTTAACCAAGCCTTTCAAGCCGGAGGATCTGGTGAAGGCCGTTAAAAAATACATCTGACCCCAGCAGCTGGAGACCTCATTTGGCCGATATTGAAAATGACGTCACCGCCGAGGTGGTAGATGTAATACCGGAAGAGGAGATACGCATATGCCTCTTTTCAATCGGAGAGGATGTATATGCCTTGCCGATCGGCGTGTTGACGGAGATCATCCTCCAGCAGAACATTTTTCCTGTCCCCACCACCCCGCAGCACGTTCTCGGAGTAATAAACCTTCGCGGCAATATCGTTCCGATTGTTGATATACGGCCGGCCCTTTTTCTGCCGCAGCGCACCAGTCCGGGCCAGATCGCCCTTATCAAACACGGCAACATGGTTTTCGGCATTGTTGTCGACAGCGTATCCGAGGTCCTCTCGGTCCCGGAAAGCAGTTTCCTGCCGTTGCCGCCGGAGAGCGCGGCGCAGCCTGTTCCCGCCGGTCGCAATCGTTTTTTTAAGGCCGCTATCCAGCGTGAAAACAGCATGGCGGTGCTTTTGGATATCGACAGGCTCATAGAAGGGATAAAGCTCGCATGAGGTCCGACCCTGTTTTGATGCGGTCAAGAAACGGTAAGGATTTGCGCATAACAACTGCCGGCTCGCGTTGATTTTCGAACAGGGGGAGGAGCCGGAACCCCCTCACCGAAGGAGTAACCCATGGCACTCATACAACCGCTGGTAAACAAGATCTTCTATCGCATGAGTATCAGGACAAAGATCGTGATCATGATTCTCGGCATGGCCGTACTCTTCGGCTCCGGGATCCTCTTCTTCATTAAATATCAGATAAACACTTCATTCAAGGAAGAAGCTGTCAGCAAGACCACAAATCTCGCGAAAAGCTTGAGCGAGAGGGTTGCTGAGCCGCTCCGGGCCGGTGATATCGGCAGGCTGCAGCTCGTCATCAATGAAGCCGTCAGCCAGTCGGATGTGCAATATTGCTTTGTCACGGACTCCACGGGCGGGGTTCTGGCGTCGTCGTTCCCGTCGGGCGCGGTCCCGGCGGAACTCCGGGGAGTGAACATGCTGAAGCCCGGCGAACCGTCCCGAAGTGAAAATCTTACCATGGCCGCCAAAGGCTTCCTGATCGATGTCGCCGATATAGCGACCCCCATCAGCGGCGGCGCCCTCGGCGTGGTCCATGTAGGGCTGAATATATCGCGCATTGAAGAGAAGATAGAAACTCTTCTCATGACCATCATGATCGTGGGGTTTGTGTCGCTCGGCATCCTGTCCGTCTTTACCCTTCTGTTCTCCTACATTATTGTCGCTCCGGTGCGTGACCTGATGAAAGTGGCCGAGTCGCTCGGCCGCGGCGATCTGACTAAAAAGGTCAGCGTGAGCACCGGTGACGAGCTCGGTCAATTAGGCGAAACATTCAACCGGACGATCGACCGGCTCCAAGGCCTGGTGCATACCGAGACCGACCGGGACAAGATGCAGTCGCAAGTCATGAACCTCCTCTCCGTGGTGAGTTCCGCCGCCGAAGGAGATCTTACGATAAAGGCCGAGGTTACCGCAGACGCTCTCGGGTCCGTGGCAGACGCCTTTAACCTGATGATCACCGGCCTCATGACGCTCGTTACTCACGCGAGCAATGTGGCCTTCGAGATACAGCACTCGACAACGGACATCCTTCACGCGTCCGAGCGAATGAAGAAGGGCGCGGAGCATCAGGCCGTTCAGATCCGGAACGCTTCGGACTCGGTGAACGCCATGTCCCATACGATACAGCGGATGGCGGAAAACGCGGACGCGGCCACGCAGACCTCGCACAAGGCCACCCAGGCGGCTGTCAAGGGCGGCGCGTCCGTGACGGAGACCATGAAGGGGATGCAGCGCATACGGTCGGCCGTGCAATCCACCTCAAAGAAGATCAAGGGACTCGGCGAGCGCTCACTCGAGATCGGCGCCATCATCGAGGTGATCAACGAGATCGCGACGCAGACCAACCTTCTTGCTCTCAACGCGGCAATCGAGGCCGCGCGCGCAGGTGAGCAGGGCAAAGGTTTCGCCGTTGTGGCCGACGAGGTGCGGAAACTCGCCGAGCGGGCCGGGCGGGCAACAAAGGACATTACCGGCCTCATCAAGGGTATCCAGGTGGAAACGAGCGAGGCCGTGACGGTCATGGAAGAAAGCACGCGCGAGGTGGAAGAGGGAACCAGGCTGGCCGACCAGGCCGGTGCGGCCCTCCGCGAGATCGAACAGATCGTGAAACAGACCGCCGGTCTTGTGACGGACATTACCCGCGCCGCCGGCGATCAGGTGAAGGTAACGGAGAGCGTGGTGCGTTCCATGGACACTATTTCCAAGGTGACGGAGGAGACCACGTTCGGCGTTCAGGAGACCGTTTCCACCATCGGCAAGCTGGCGGAACTTTCCAAACAACTCACCGACGCTATCGGCAGATTCAAGCTGAGCAAAGAGCGTCTTGCCCAGCCGGGTGAAGCCCAGCGTCCCAGGGTCGAGAACCCTTCCCCACTCGCGGAGAACATCACCACGCGCGACGAGGAGATCAAACTCGGATTTATTGAATAGACCTTATGGCCGCGCCGTTCGACAAATCAGAGATCATAGATTTTTTTCTCGTGGAGGCGGGAGAGCACATTCAGAACCTGAATGCGGGACTCCTGGCCCTCGAGAAGGACCCTGTCAACAGGGCCACGATCGACGAGCTGTTTCGTGCAGCGCACACGCTCAAGGGCTCTGCCGCCATGATGGGGTTCCAGGGCGTCAGCGATGTTGCGCACAAGGCCGAAGACATGCTGGGCCAGTTTCGCTCCGGCTCGGTTCCTATCGTCAAGGCCACCCTGAACTTTCTTTTCGACACCGTTGACGCCGTTAAAATTCTGGTTGACGGGATATCGGCAAAGAATCCTGAAGACCCCCTCCTCATCGAGAGCATCACCCAGGCGTATAAAGACGTTCTTGCGAAGCTGCTCAAAGCGCCTGACGCGGCGCAGAAAAAAGAAGAGACAAAACCGCCCGTTCCCAAAGCCGAAGCGACCCCGAAACCGGCACCATCACAGCCCCAGCCCGTCCTGGAACCGAAAGACGATCTTGATATTGCCTGGGAAAAGACCTTTGATATTGAAAAAGAGCCCATAGCGGTAGAGCCCCTTGAAGAGGACATCGAGCCCCAGGGAAAGCACGAGCCGCCGAGAGAGGAGACGGCTCCGGCCGTCCAGCCGGCCCCTTCAGCGCAGGCCGATGCCGCGGCGCCGGAGCAGGGGTCTCTCCAGCACGACATCGAAGAGGCCAAGAAGCAAGGGCTCCTTGAAAAACGGGGGCTCGGGCGCCGGGCCATGGACGCTCCCGATGTGGAGAAACAGTTCATCCGCGTCAACATCGAACGCCTTGACAATCTCATGAATCTTGTCGGCGAGATGGTGGTGAACCGGAACCGCCTCGTGAAGCAGGTCGAGCTCATCAAAGAGCTCAGGGAGGAGATCACGTTCAGCCAGAAGCGGCTGATCAACGTGGTCAAAAACTTTGAGGAAAAGTATGAATATACGCTGAACTATCAGTCGCCGAGCCAGCCGGCTGTTGAGCAAGCCCACGATTTTTTTGAGCTGGAGTTTGACCGGTACGACGACTTCAACCTTCTGTCCCGCAAGTTGACCGAGATCTCGAACGATACGAACGAGATCATGACCGAGTTCGCGGGGTTCTTCGACTCATTCGAACTGGATGCCTCCAGGATATCGATGATCACGACCAACCTCCAGGACGAGATCACCATGGCGCGCATGGTTGAGATGGACAAGCTCTTTCAGCTCTTCCAGCGGCCTGTTCGCGATCTGACCCAGTCGGAGAACAAACAGGTGAACATGGTGGTTACGGGTGAGGACACCAAGATCGACAAGACCATCTTTGAGGTTATTTCCGATCCGCTGATGCACATGATCAGGAACGCGATCTCCCACGGCATCGAGACGCCTGAGGAGCGGACGAAGATCGGGAAAGACCCGTCGGGCTCGCTTATTCTGAACGCCCGTCACGAGGGCAACCATATCGTTCTCGAAATCCAGGATGACGGAAGGGGCATGGACCCTGTTGTCCTCAGGAAGGCGGCCGCGGACAAAGGTTTTTTAAGTTCGACCGAGGCCCAGGCGCTGACCGACGCGGACGCGATCAACTTGATCTTCAAGCCGGGGTTCTCTACCGCGGCGACGGTGGGCAAGGTCTCGGGCAGGGGCGTGGGCATGGACGTTGTCTCGAACCAGCTCGCGAAGATAAACGGCCGGATCGAGATCAAGACCGAACCGGGCGTCGGCACGAAATTCGTGATCCGCCTTCCGTTGACCCTCGCGATCGCACAGTCGTTGATCGTTAAGTTCAAGGACCAGGAACTGGCCGTGCCCATGAGCATTGTGGAAGAGACAACACGGTTCTCCTACAAGGATATCCAGCGGGTGGCGGGCGAAGAAATGGTGAACCTCCGGGACACGCTTATCAGGCTCATCAAACTGAACGATCTCCTGGGTGTCGGAAAGTTTCCGAAGAAGGACGAAGCATTCCAGCACCCGACGCTGATTCTCGGGACGGCGGAAAAACGCCTCGCCTTGATGGTCGAAGATATCGTCGGCAGGGAAGAGATCGTGGTAAAGTCGCTCGGAGAGTTTCTGAAGACCGTCAAAATGTTCTCCGGGGCCACGATCTCGGGCGAAGGCAATGTGCGGCTTATCATCAACCTTACGGCCATGTTCGGTGATGAGGCCCTTGGCGCGAAGGCGAGTTTTATTCCAGCAAAAGAGGTCCTGGCCGCCGAGACAGCCACGACCAGACGGAAGCCGAGGATCCTGGTGGTGGACGACTCGATCAGCATCCGGAAATTTGTGCAGCGGTTCCTCGATCGCGTGGGGTATGAAGTGGACGTGGCCGCCGACGGCATGGCTGCGCTCGGCGCGCTGGGAAAGGCAAAATATGACGTGGTGATCACGGACCTCGAAATGCCGGTGATGCACGGCTACGATCTTATGGCCGAGATGAAAAGAAATCCCGCGCACGCAACTATTCCTATAATCGTTCTGACCTCACGGGCAGGAGAGAAGCACAAGCAGAAGGCCCTTGACATGGGGGCGCAGGACTACCTGGTCAAACCGTTTGAAGAGCAGGAAATGGTCAACGTGCTTAAGAAGATTTTAAGCGGCGCCGCCCTTGCAAGTCACGCGTAATCATTGTACAATAGGACATGGGCACGGAGACGCGTTTTCTGATATTATCGCTCGACGGGGAGGGCTATGCTATCCCCATTGCCAGGGTCGCGGAGATCACCGTGCCTCGAGAGATGCAGAGGAGCGGAGACCTCACCGAGGTGTTCGAGGGACAGGTTGAATTTCGGGGCAAGAGGATACCGGTGCTGAACCTGAGAAAGCTGTTCAAGCTGCCGGGGGGCCCGGGAAGCGTTTTGCTGATCGTGAAGAGCGGAAAGGGAGATATCGGGATGCTCGTTGACGCGGTGACGGAGATCCTTGATGCCGACAAAAAACCGCTCCCGATGCCGCAGGCCGTGTTGAATCCCTCTCTGCCGTACTTCCACGGGATCATTCGGCACAAGGGCAAACTGGTTCTGCTTTTGAACGAGGACGGACTGTTATGACAGCCGGCTACCTGCTCTTCCTTCTGTCCGGAAGGATCTTCGGTGCAGAGCTCAAGGGGGCGGTGGAGATCATGCCGTGGCGCCCTGGCAGGCGGGTGCCGTTGTCGTACTCGTATATCGAAGGGCTTATAGATTACCGGGGCGTTATTTACCCTGTCGTCAATCTTTTTCAGCGCCTCGGCCTGAAACCGCTGGAGCCCATGGGTTTTATTGCCGAGGGGCCTGCGCCATCCACAGCCCCGCAAAGCATCATTCTGCTCGAGGAGAATAAAATGGTGTTCGGTATTACCGTGGACAGTGTCGTAAAAATGGCAAAGTTTGATGAGTTGACGCCGGTTCCGCAGCAAACCCGCGGTCTTGATCCGCACTATATCAAGGGCATTGCGTACGACGACAACCAGGAGATCATCATCCTCGACTTTGAAAGGTTACTATTCCATGCCGGTTAAGATACTGCTTGCAGACAAGAGCATTACCATCCAAAAGGTCATCGAGATGCTGTTCTCGGGCAAGGAGTACGAGGTCACCTGCGTCAGCGACGGCGAGTCCGCCCTGAACGAGGCGTCAAGGGTCGTTCCCGATGTGATCCTGGCCGACGTCGACCTCCCGAGAGTGAACGGTTACAGCTTCGCCTTGCGTCTCAAGCAGAAACCCGCGCTTGCGCAGACCCCCATCATCCTGATGCAGAGCAGGGACGATGTGTTCGATGAAGCGAAGGCAAAAGAAGCCGGTATAATCGATCATATCGCAAAGCCTTTTGAATCACAGGATCTCATAGGGAAGGTGAAAAAAGCGCTGACTGTCGCCCCACCCCGGCTCAGCGAACCGACGCCTCCTCTTCCGCGGCCCGCAATGGCTCCGGCAGCCGCTGCTGCGCCGAAACCGCCATCATCGGCCGTGCCGTCTGATATTTTTGATATTATTCGCGAGGCGCCCGAACCTGCGGCGATCGATACCGGGCCTGCCCCCGCGTTATCCCCTGATGGATCGGAGTATGAGGTTGAGCCTGTCATGGAAATGGAAGCGCCGCCGCTCGTCCATGATGCCGAGATGGTCCTGCCGGTGGGAGAGAAGGCAGTGGAAGAGATGCGCTCAGGCCTCGGCCTCGCGGAACGGCCCCAGCAAGGACTGCCCGAGCTTACGAGTTTTGAGACACTCGATGCGGCGACAGCGGGCGCCCGGGAATATATGCCGCCATCGATGGAACCCCCGCCGGTAATGCAGCTGTTCCAGCAGCCAACGGTCCCGGAGGAGGCGATAAAGGGCATTGCTGAAGAAACCATAGCGAGGATCGCGCGAGAGGTACTCGAAAAAGTGGCGTGGGAAGTGATCCCCGACCTGGCCGAACGGCTGATCCAGGAAGAGATCCAACGGCTGAAGACGGGGATGTAAGAGCAAATTCCAAATCCCAGAATACAAATCTCAAATAATATCCAAATTTAAAAAATCCAAAGAGCTTGGATGTCCGGCAAGAGAAATTTATTCACACATTGGTGCATGGATTGTGGAAGTTTTGCCGTAGGGGACCCGGTCCCCTATTTTTTTATTCTTGCAGCGCAGGCCTATCGAAATTATTGATCTCATAATTTTCAGTGCGCAACATGAAGGAGAGCACTACTGATGTCGTCGCAAGAACTGTCCAAATCCTACGAGCCCCATGCCGTCGAGAAGACCTGGTACGACTTCTGGGTCGCGAAGAACTACTTTCATGCCGATGTCGACTCGGACGGCGCGCCGTTCTCGATCGTCATTCCGCCGCCGAACGTGACCGGCTCGCTCCATGTGGGGCACGCGCTCAACAGTACGCTCCAGGATATTCTCGTCCGGTGGATGCGCATGTCCGGGAGGAACGCTCTCTGGGTGCCGGGGACCGACCACGCGGGGATTGCCACGCAGAACGTGGTGGAGCGTCAGCTCGCGAAAGAACATATCGATCGCCACGCGCTCGGCCGTGAGAAGTTCATCGAAAAGGTATGGGAGTGGAAGAAGGAGTACGGCGGGAGGATCATCGGCCAGCTCAAGCGGCTCGGTGCGTCGTGCGATTGGCAGCGCGAGCGCTTTACCATGGACGAAGGACTTTCAAGCGCCGTGCGCGAGGTCTTTGTCACGCTCTACGAAGAGGGGCTTATCTACCGGGGAGAGCGGCTCATCAACTGGTGTCCCCGCTGTCACACGGCTCTCTCGGACATCGAAGTTGAACATGAGGACGAAAAGGGCAAGCTTTACCACCTGGCGTATCCTTTGAGCCACGATCACAACATTCGACTCACCGTGGCGACAACGAGGCCGGAGACCATGCTCGGCGACACTGCCGTGGCCGTGCACCCGCTCGACCCGCGCTATAAGGATCTGATCGGCAAGACCGTGGACCTTCCCCTGACGACACGGAAGATCCCGATAATCGGCGACTCCATTCTCGTTGACCTTGAATTCGGCACCGGTGCGGTGAAGGTCACGCCGGCGCACGATTTCAACGATTACGAGGCCGGCATCAGGCAGACGCCCCCGCTCCAGCGCATCAAGATGCTTGATGAAAAGGCCGAGATTGTAAACGACATCCCGGACGTACGCCTGGAAGCGCTCAAACAGATCGCGGGAAAGCCCGCCAAGAAGGCGCGCGGCATGGTGGTCGAGATGCTGAAGGAACAGGGTTTCCTTGTCAAGACCGAAGACCACAGCCATTCCATCGGCAAGTGCTACCGATGCAAGTCCGTGGTCGAGCCGTACCTCTCTCCCCAGTGGTTCGTCAAGACGCAGCCGCTCGCCGAGCCGGCGATCAAAGCCGTTGAGGACGGGCGGATACAGTTCTTTCCCAAAGGATGGGAGAACACGTATTTCGACTGGATGCGAAACATCAAGGACTGGTGCATCTCTCGCCAGATCTGGTGGGGCCACCGCATCCCTGCATGGTTCTGCGACGACTGCGGCGAGATCACCGTAAGCCGCACGGAAGTGAAGGCCTGCGCCAAATGCAAGAGCAAGAACATCCGGCAGGAGACGGACGTGCTCGACACGTGGTTCTCATCCGGCCTCTGGCCGTTTTCCACGCTCGGCTGGCCCGGGAAGACCAAAGAGCTTTCGACCTACTATCCAACCTCGGTCCTTGTTACAAGCTTCGACATCATCTTCTTCTGGGTGGCGCGTATGATCATGGTGGGGCTTCACTTCATGCACGAAGTGCCGTTCCGGCATGTGTACATCCACGCGCTCGTGCGCGATGCCGAGGGACAGAAGATGAGCAAGTCCAAGGGCAACGTCATCGATCCGCTCGTGATGATCGACCAGTACGGCACCGACGCGTTCCGGTTCACGCTCACGGCGTTCGCGGCCCAGGGCCGGGACATCAAGCTTTCTCCCGAACGTATCGAAGGCTATCGCAATTTCGCGAACAAGATCTGGAACGCGAGCAGGTTCGTGTTCATGAACCTGGAAGAGGGATTCACTCCGAACTCCGAACTCATTGCTCCGAACACATCACTCGCCGACCGATGGATACTCTCCCGCCTGAATTCGATCGTCAAGGACGTACAGTCCGCGCTTGCGGAATACCGTTTCAACGACGCGGCATCAGCGCTGTACCAGTTCATCTGGCACGAGTACTGCGACTGGTACCTTGAGCTTTCCAAGTCCGCCCTGGGCCGGGAAAAGGGCTCGGCTGAACGTAAAGCGACCCAGACCATGCTGGTCCATGTTCTCGAAACAGCGCTCCGGCTCCTTCATCCCATCATGCCATTCATCACCGAGGAGATATGGCAGAGAGTACCGAAGGGAGGAGGGAGGAAGGAGGAGGGAGGAAAAAGCACCATCGAGTCCATCATGGTTGCCCCGTGGCCGATCGTGGATGAGAAGATGATCAATGTCGAGATCGAGCGGGATATGCAGATGGTGATGGATGCGATCCTCGCCATCCGCAACATCCGGGGGGAGATGAACATCGCGCCATCAGTGCAGATTGCCGCTATTGTAAAAGTTGAGAACAAAGAACTTGGCGAGCATCTCGAACGAAGCTCGAATTACGTGAAGACGCTCGCACGCGTGAAAGAGCTTCGTGTCGGCGTGTCCGAGACCAAGCCCAAGGCAGCGGCAACGGGCGTGATCAAGGGCGCCGAGGTGTATATTCCACTGGAGGGGGTTCTCGATCTGACCCAGGAGCGCGACAGGCTGATGAAAGAGATCGCAAAGATCTCGAAGGATATCGATGTGTTCTCGCGGAAACTTTCGAATAAGGACTTCGTGGACAAGGCGCCGAAGGCTGTGGTTGAGAAAGACACGGCCAAGCTCGAAGAATTTAAAGTGAAGCGCGATAAGCTTGAGCAGAGCCTGAAGATGCTCGGGTAAAAGCCGCATGAATACCCATTTGAAAAATCTTATAGAAACTGCACTTTCTGAAGACATCGGTTCCGGAGATATAACCACCGGGGCGACTATTCCCGTGGACTCGACGTCTACAGCCGAGATGCTGGCAAAGCAGGATATGGTTCTGGCCGGGCTTGACGTGGCCGGAGAGGTGTTTCATCATCTCGATCCCAGGGTTCAGTTCACGCCGCTTGCCAAAGACGGCGATAAGATAAAAGCAGGCACGGTGATTGCGCGTATATCGGGGAAAACGCGGGTCTTGCTCACCGGAGAGCGTGTGGCGTTGAATTTTCTTCAGCATCTGTCCGGCATCGCAACGTTGACCGCCAAATACGTTGAAAAGGTAAAGGGATTGAAGGTCGAAGTGTTGGACACAAGAAAAACCCTGCCCGGCCTTCGCCACCTCGAAAAGCACGCTGTCCGCATGGGCGGCGGGAAGAACCATCGCATGGGGCTTTATGATATGGTGTTGATCAAGGACAATCATATCAAAGCAGCGGGAAGTATTACAAAGGCGCTTGAGGCCGCGAGAACAAAGGCTGCTCAACTCAAGATAGAAGTGGAGACCAGAAACCTTGATGAAGTGCGTGAGGCCTTGGCGGCAAAAGTCGATATCATCATGCTCGATAACATGCCCGTCGAGACAGTGCGGGAAGCGGTGAATCTGATCGCCGGCCGCGCTCTTGTCGAGGCGTCGGGCAACGTAGCGCTCGACACGATTCGGGCAATTGCGGAAACGGGAGTAGATTTTATTTCCACAGGGAGCATTACCCACTCGGCCCCTGCGGCGGATATCAGTATGAAAATAAAATGATAGGGTCAGGGGTCAAGGGGCAAGTAATAATAGTTTTTTGTTTTGCTTTATCTTGACCCTGGACCCATGCCTCTTGACCCCTGGTTCACTATGTACAAAGACAAGATACTAAAACACCTTATCTCTTCAAAGAACGGCTTTACTTCCGGCGCGGAGCTGGCGCGAGGGCTTCATATTACCCGCGCGGCGGTATGGAAGCATATTAAGACCCTCGAGCGGGAAGGATATGCCGTCGAAGCAGCGCCATCAAAAGGATATCGGCTTTTGGCTGTTCCGGACATTCTTCTGCTCGACGATATTAAACGGGGGCTCAAGACCGGGACCATCGGCAGGGAAATACATCTTTTTCCGGAGCTCGTGTCTACCAACGCCCTTGCAATGGAGATGGCCTCAACGGGAGCTGCTGACGGGACCGTGGTGATCGCCGAAACGCAGACAGGCGGCAAGGGGCGGCTCGGGAGGACCTGGATCTCCCCGAAAGGGAACCTGTATATCAGCGTAATCCTGCGGCCCGGGATTCCGCCGCACAAGGCCCCGCTCATTACCCTGATGGCTGCCGTGGCCTTAACCTCAACGATACGGCAACGCCTGGAGGTCCAGGCGGGCATCAAGTGGCCGAATGATATTTTGATCTCGGGGAAAAAGGCTGCCGGACTTCTTACGGAGATGAGGGCCGAGCCGGACAGGGTGAAGCACGTTGTGCTCGGGATCGGCATCAACGTGAACATGGACATGGCGGAACTGCCGGTCCCTCTGCGCAAGCTTTCCACAACGCTCTCGGCGGAGACCGGTAAAAAGATCGACAGGACCGTTTTTCTCCAGCAGTTCCTTGTCGAGCTTGATAGCTGGTATCAGCTCTTTCTCAAGGGCGGGGCCGCGGTGATCGAGGCGTGGGAAATGTTCAACATAACCGTCGGCAACCGGGTCGCGGTTAGCGGGCCGGGAGAAACGTTCGAAGGCATGGCCCGGGGGATCGACACGGATGGCCGGCTTATCCTGAAGCTCGACGACGGCACTTCGCGCCAGGTGGCGGCAGGGGACGTCACGATTTTGAAAAATCGTGAAATGAAAAACGCAGAATGAAAATTGCAAAATGTAAAAGTTGATGAACTCGTAATAAGTCAAGATTTGCCACAAAATGCACAGAAAGCACAAAGGTAAGACCTTAAAAACCCAAAGCATTTCTCTGAGCCTTTTGTGACTTATGTGGCTAAAAAAGACTTTTTACGAATCTATCAAAGTTAGTAACGATGCAAAGACTTTTGCATTTTGCCTTCCGGAGGTTGCTATGCTTTTAGCCATAGACATCGGCAATACGAACGTGGTCCTCGGCGTATTTGACGGAAAGCGTCTGGTTGCGGACTGGCGCGTGGGGACCAAGACCCAGATCACACCGGACGAATATGCCATGATCCTCAAAGACCTCTTCAATTTCGAAGGGTTCGAATTCAAGCAGATCGACGGCGTCATCATTTCGACCGTAGTGCCGCCTCTGCTGCCGGTCATGACCGAAATGTCCAAAAAATATTTTCGTATCGAGCCCATGGTCGTGACCCACGAGATCAAGACAGGGATAAAGATCCGCTACGACAATCCCAAGGAGATCGGGGCTGACAGGATCGTGAATGCGGCCGCGGCGTACAAGCTCTACGGCGGCCCGATCATCATCGTGGACTTTGGCACAGCAACCACCTTTTGCGCGGTCACCCGGAACGGAGAGTATTTGGGCGGGGCCATTACCCCCGGGGTAAAAATATCAGCCGAGGCGCTGTTTCAGAGGGCCTCCAAGCTGCCGAGGGTCGAGCTTACGAAACCCCGGTCAGTGATCGGGACAGATACTGTCAGCGCCATACAGGCCGGGATTATTTACGGTTATGCCGGCCTTGTGGACGGCATTGTAGAGAGGATGAAGAAAGAACTGTCGCCGGATGCGAAGGTAGTGGCAACGGGCGGTCTGGCGGAGCTGGTTTCTGCAGAAACGAGCAGTATCCAGGAAATAAAACCTCATTTGACCCTCGAAGGGCTCTGCCTTATATATGATTTAAACCATTGATTTATAAGCCGATTAATGTCATTTTTCTGCTGTTTGTCCCCTGTCCAGAGGAAAACTAGATTGGCTGTTGCCTTGACGATTGCGGATTTTTATGATATTTATTGATTCATACGTGTTTTTTGGGAGACCACATGAAGATCCTTGTTGTTGACGACGAAGAGGGAGCCCGCGAACTCTTTTTTACGATCCTTTCCGATGAAGGGTATGATATCACCCTCGCGAACAACGGCGAGGAGGCCCTGGCCCGGTTCAAGAGCGACGCATGCGACCTGGTAATAACGGACATTAAGATGCCGGTGATGGACGGTCTGCAGCTTTTGCAGGAGATACGAAAGACCGGCTCAAAAACCGACGTAATCATGGTCACGGCATACGGTGAGGTTGAAAGCTACCTTAAGGCCATGAGCCTCGGCGCCGCCGAGTACATCAATAAGCCCATCCGCATCAAAGAGCTAAAGAGGATCGTACACAAGGTCCTGACAGAGAGAAAGGCAAGGTTGGGAAGCTGATGTCAAGGCTGAGGAAGGACCCCATCGTCGGCCGATGGATCATCGTATCTACCGAACTGCCCAAGAAGCCTGAAGACTACTCTTTTGAAGAGCCGGACGATGACGTGAGCCCGGCAGAATGCCCGTTCTGCGCGGGCAACGAATCGAGGACGCCGCCGGAGATCTCGGCGTTTCGTCCGGAAAAAACGCCGCCCAACACCAAAGGCTGGTGGGTGCGCACCATTCCGAGCAAGTTCCCCGCCCTCCATATAGAAGGAAACCTTGAACGCGAAGGAAGCGGCATCTACGACTGGATGAACGGTGTCGGCGCTCACGAGATCATCATCGAAAGTCCCGAGCACGCCCTGCGGCTCGAAGACCTGCCTGAAAACCAGGTGGAAAAGGTCCTCTGGGCTTACCGCGACCGCATCCTTGATCTCGAGCGCGACCAGCGGCTCCGCTACGTGCTTATTTTCAAGAACCAGGGATGGATCGCCGGTTCCACCATGAACCACCCGCAGTCGCAGATCATTGCGACGCCCGTCATTCCGAATTTCGTGAAAGAAAAACTGGACGGCGCCAAATCGTACTACGACTATAAAGAGCGCTGCATCTTTTGCGATATGATCAGGCAGGAGCTTTCGAGTTCGGAGCGCGTGATAGAAGAGACGCGACATTTCCTGGTCATGGCGCCCTTTGCCCCCCGGTTTCCCTTTGAGGTCTGGATCTTCCCCAAGAGGCACCTGTGCTCGTACGTGGACATCACGAAGGAAGAGATCATGGATTTTTCGCGGACGCTTCGCACCACATTGAAGAGGCTCGGAAAGACCCTCAATAACCCCCCGTACAACTACATGCTGTACACCGCGCCGAACCGCCTGCCGCGCCGCGGCCACTGGCACACCCTGAACGAGGATTTCCACTGGCACCTTGAGATCATCCCGAGGCTCACGAGGATAGCCGGGTTCGAGTGGGGCTCCGGGTTCTATATCAACCATACTCCACCCGAAGACGCTGCAAAATACCTCCGCGAAACAAAACTTTAAAGTTCAACCAGTTATTGCCATAATATCTTGTCACTCGCTGTGCAACCCGTTCGGAAATCGGGAAAAGACCGCATATATTCTCTCTCATTCCAGGGCTCTTTCGGCTCGTCTGAAAATGTTTTATTAGCCCCCATATTCTAAATATTTTTGTTATATTATAACGAACTATGCCGAATGAGTATTCGGCGAGCCTTGAACACTGCGTTCCGAAAAGCAAAGCCAAAGGTTATAGGAGAGACCCTTTGCATAGCATGAGCACGATAGAAGTTGTTTCCTTTGTTCTGATCATTATCGGCGCTGCTTTCATATTCGCCTCGTTCCTGCCTGCCCGCAAGACATGGAAGAGGGTCCCGGATGAATTGCGCGGCAGATGGCACATCATCGTCTACCTCATGTACTTTTTCTTTGTCGGCTATATCTTTTTCGACTTCATCCTGCTCATTGACCTTAAGCTTCCCGTTGAATTGGTCACCGGAGCGGTTTTTTTCGGTGGCGCGATCTTCGTCTATATTGTGATCAATCTCGCACAGCATACCATCACCAAGGTACAAGAGACGGAGCAAGAACTTAAAGTACTGAATGAGTCCCTTGAACAGCGTGTGGCCGAACGCACCCGCGAGCTGAATAGCGCCTACGAATTTTTCAAAACTGTTTTGCACGCAATTCATGACCCTATCACTATCATTGACGTCAATGACTTCACTATAGTTTCAGCAAACACAGCTTTTCTGCAGGAAGTTGGTTTGGCGGAGGACGAGGTCACAGGCAGGACCTGTTACGAGATCACCCATCATCGCCTTAGTCCATGCGAACCCCCCGATGACACATGCCCTCTTACACATACTCTGTTAACCGGCGAGCTTGCAGCGGCAGTACATGTACACTATGGCAAAGACAACAAGAAGATATATTCAGAGATTACCACAGCGCCGATAAAGGACGAAAACGGAAAGGTCATACAAGTGGTTCATAGTGCACGAAATATCACTGAACGAAAGAAGGCGGAAATTGAAATTCTGCGCTCCCAACAGACGCTGCAGGCGATCCTCAGCTCAATGCCCTACGGCGTTATCGTTATCGGTAAAGACAAGAAGATCAGGAGCGCCAATGAAGCGGCGTTAACGCTCATGAACTATAGTTCGGAAAATGAACTTATCGGAAAGGTTTGTAACAATAGCCTCTGTCCGGCCCAGGAAGGTAAATGCCCGATTCTTGATATGAACGAAAAGCTTGACAGGTCCGAGAGAATACTTATAACAAAAGAGGGCAAGCGTGTTCCCATCCTGAAAACAGTCGTTCCTGTTGAAATCGGCGGTGAAGGAGTGCTTCTCGAGGCTTTTATCGATATCACTGAACGAAAGAAGGCGGAAGAACAGATCCGTCATCTTGCTTACTATGACAGCCTGACCCATCTGCCGAACCGCACATTCTATAAGGAACTGTTGACCCGGGCGCTGACCTATGCGACGCGCCACAAAAAAACAATGGCTGTGCTTTTTGTAGATCTCGATGCCTTCAAGCGCATCAATGACACGCTCGGTCACGATGCCGGCGATGAATTATTGCAGGCCGTTGCCGAGAGGCTGTTAAACGCTACACGGAAAAGCGACTATGTGGCCCGTTCCGACGATGAGGACACGAGCAATACCGTGTCACGCCTGGGGGGTGACGAGTTCATCGTATTGCTGAACGAGATCGTCCATACGTATGATGCAACCGTAGTAGCGCGCCGGATCCTTGCTGATCTGTCCAGGCCGTTTCTCCTGAACGGCAATGAGGTGTTTGTCACGGCCAGCATCGGCATTTCCCTCTACCCGGCGGATGGAAAAAACGCTGAAACCTTGCTCAAGAACGCGGACATCGCGATGTATCATGCCAAAGAACAGGGCAAGAACAACTTTCAGTTCTACGCCGAAACCATGAATGCCACGGCATTTGAACGGCTGACCCTTGAGAACGCGCTCCATAAGGCGCTGGAACGCGGGGAGCTGGTTCTGTACTATCAGCCGAAAGTGGATGTTCTTAGCAGAAAGATCATCGGCATTGAAGCGCTTATACGCTGGAATCATCCGAGCAGGGGGCTGGTTTTACCGGCGGAATTTATTTCCCTGGCCGAAGAAACAGGTCTCATCGTGCCGATCGGAGAGTGGGCGCTTCGGAACGCCTGTGTGCAGAATAAGGCCTGGCAGACAGCCGGCCTCCCCTGCATCTCCATTTCAGTAAATATTTCGAGGCGACAGTTCGATCAGCAGAATCTGAGGGAGGTCATCATGAAAGCCCTGCAGGATGCCGGTCTCGCGGCCCACTGCCTGGAATTGGAAATTACCGAGAGCACGATCATGCAAAACCCGGACAAGGCCACGTCCATGCTTCGGGCCTTGAAGGCTGCGGGAATAAAAATCTCTATTGATGACTTCGGCACCGGGTATTCCTCGTTAGACCAACTGAGAAAGCTGCCGCTCGATTTTTTAAAAATTGACCGGTCCTTTGTTATGAATGTTCCCGCAAAGGCTGAAGATGCGGCCATCATCACGGCGATCATCGCCATGGCGCACAGCCTGAAACTGAAGGTCATCGCCGAAGGAGTGGAGACGGAAGAACAGCTCGCGTTCCTGCGAGGGCTGGGATGCGACGAGGCCCAGGGGTATCTCTTCAGCCGGCCGGTCCCGGCCGACGAATTTGCCCGCCTTATTTCGACCGTGTCTTTGTGTAGTTGAGCATCCCGCCCGCGAGGAGGATGTCGCGCTGTCTGCTGCTCAGCGTATATTTGAGGATGAACTTTTTGCCCGCGGTATTATTTTTGAGCGTCAGCTCGGCGCTTTTTTCCAGCGCCGTTTTTATTTCCGCGATCTCGACCTCGTCCCCGCTGTTCACGCTGTCATAATCCGCCTCGCTTGCGAACGTGAGCGGAAGGATCCCGAAATTGATAAGGTTTGCCGCGTGGATGCGCTCGAAACTTTTTGCGATCACGGCTTTTACGCCTAAATACATGGGGCAGATGGCCGCGTGCTCGCGGCTTGACCCCTGTCCGTAGCTTGCGCCTGCTATGATGATGTTATGGATTCCGGTCTTCTTGTTCTCCAGCGCTTTTTTCGAGAAGCCCGGATCGACCCCCTCGAACACGAACTCGGCATATTTGGGGATGTTAGAGCGGTATTTCAGCCTTGAGCCCGCAGGCATGATGTGGTCCGTGGTGATCTTATCGCCGACCTTGATCGCCACAACGCCTTGTATTACCGTCGGCAGGGGCTCGCCCTTGGGCGGGTCGCCGATGTTCGGGCCGCGGTAGACCGTTATGGAGTCAGCAGCCTTTGACGGCGGAAGTATCATGGAATCGTCGATCCGGAACTCCGCTGGTATTGCAATATCAGGGTACGGTAGCCCGAGCTCGCGCGGGTCGGTGATCACACCGGTGAGGGCCGCGGCCACGGCAGTCTCGGGACTTGCCAAAAAAACCTTAGCGCTCCTGGTGCCGGAGCGGCCTTCAAAGTTCCTGTTGCTTGTGCGGATGGACACGGCATCGGTCTTCGGCGCCTGGCCGGCCCCGATGCAGAAGCCGCATGTGGACTCGAGTATCCGGGCACCGGAGGCGATGATATCCGAAAGCGCGCCGTTCTCGGCGATCATCTCGAGTACCTGCCGGGAACCGGGGGCCACGCCGAAGCTCACCTCCGGGCTTATCTTCCTTCCCTTGAGCATCGAGGCCACGATCATCAGGTCGCGGTAGGAAGAATTCGTGCACGACCCGACCATTACCTGGTCCACCTTGGTGCCGGCAACCTCTTTCACTGTTGCGACATTGTCCGGAGAATGCGGTTTTGCGATGAGCGGCTCGATCGAACCGAGGTCAAGATCGACAACTTTGTCGTACCCCGCATCGGGATCAGCGGAAAGCGCCACCCAGCAGGACTCTCTTTTTTGCGCCTTGAGGAATGAGCGCGTACTATCATCGCTTGGGAACACGGACGTGGTAACACCGAGCTCTGCCCCCATATTGGTGATCGTCGCGCGCTCCGGCACGGAGAGTGTTCTGGCGCCCTCGCCTCCGTATTCGATCACGGCGCCCACATTCCCCTTTGTGGTGAGCATCCTGAGCATGTAGAGGATGACGTCCTTTGCCGATACCCAGGGCCGGAGCTTGCCGGTGAGGTTCACCTTCACGACTTTGGGACACGTGAGGTAGAACGGCCCGCCGCCCATGGCAACCGCCACATCAAGCCCGCCGGCTCCAATGGCGAGCATGCCGATGCCGCCCCCGGTCGGCGTATGTGAATCCGAACCAAGCAGCGTTTTGCCGGGTCTGCCGAACCGTTCCAGATGGACCTGGTGGCAGATGCCGTTTCCTGCCTTGGAATAGTAGATGCCGTGTTTTGCGGCAACGGTCTGCAGATATCGGTGGTCGTCAGCGTTCTCGAACCCATCCTGGAGCGTATTATGGTCCACGTAGCTGACCGAGAGATCGGTTTTTACCTTCGGCACACCCATGGCCTCGAACTGGAGGTACGCCATGGTGCCGGTGGCGTCCTGTGTCAAGGTCTGATCGATCCTGATGGCTATCTCGGTCCCGGGCTTGAGCGCGCCTTCGACAAGATGAGACGCCAATATTTTATAAACGAGATTTTTTCCCATAAATTAAGACGATATTCCTGTCGTGTGCACCGCGCGCACTGCGAAACATTATAGTCCAAGAGCAAGCCGCATGGCAACAGGATTTTTAGTGGGGCTGAACGCTATGCCTATCTGAGCAGAACGACACGTGAGAAGAGAGAATGCAGAGGCAACCGTCGAAAAACGTTATACCACTTTCAGAATCTCATCCGCCATATCGTAGATCGGAACCACCTTATCGACGCTGCCGCCCTCGATAGCCGATTTCGGCATGCCGTAGACAATACAGGTTTCCTCGCTCTCGGCCAGGGTTGTGCCGCCCAATTCTTTGATAGCCCGCATGCCCTTTGCCCCGTCGCTGCCCATCCCCGTCAGCAAAACCCCCAGGCACTTTTTGCCGCACGCCTTTGCCACTGACTCCATCATAATATCCACCGAGGGCTTGTGCAGTGAATCCGCTGGTTCGCTATCGAGGTGGACCACGTACTGTCCGTTCCTTGCTCGGAGCTTCAGGTGCCGGCCCGCGGGCGCGACGAGGACCCGGCCCGGTTGCACCACCTCTCCGGAGACGGCTTCGGCCACCGGGAGACTGCTTTGCGCATTCAACCGCTCGGCAAGCGTGCGCGTGAAGCCGAGCGGCATATGCTGGACGATTATCACGCTCGAAGGGAAATCAGCCGAAAACTTCGGGATGAGGTTTTGGAGCGCCGGCGGACCACCGGTCGATGTCCCTATGGCCACGACATCTATTCGAGAAGATTCCGGGCGGCGTTCTCCAGAGGGTCTTCGGAGCTGCGCCCCGGATGTTGTTTGAGGAGCGACGGCCTCAGCGTGGTGGGCCTTCATCTTCCCGATGTCAACCCCCGCAATAGCCCTCACCTTGTCGATGAGCTCGCCCGATAGGAACGTAATATTCATCGAAGACTCTACGCGGGCCTTGTCGATAAAATCCACGGCGCCGAGGTCCAGCGCCTTCAGGGTGACCTCGGCCCCTTCCTGGGTGAGCGACGAGAGCATGATGACCGGCGTAGGGTGCTCGTGCATGATCCGTTCGAGCGCCGCGAGACCGTCCATGCCCGCCATCTTGACGTCCATGGTCACGATATCAGGCCTGAGCTGCGCGGTCTTCTCGACGGCTTCCCGGCCGTCGGCGGCGGTGTCGATCACCTCGATGTCCGGCGCAAAGGAAAGCATCCGTCTGATGGCCTTGCGCATAAAGGCCGAGTCATCTACGATGAGAACCCGTATTTTCTTCACAATTTTGAACCCAGGCAATCACGACTTGACGTGACTTGCTCCCTATTTTACGGTTTCTGATATACGACGACGCCTTCCAGCCGGACAGGGACGAAGTCCGTATTGATGCGACAGAACGATTCCGAATGTCCTAACAGCAGATGCCCGCCGGGCACGAGCATCTGATAGAAGTTTTTTGCGGCCCTCTCCATAGAGTTGTCGGAAAAATAGATGAGCACGTTTCTACAAAGGATAATATCGAATCTGCCGATGTCAGTAGCGTTGAGCACGTTACCCGGCCTGAACTGGACCAGCGATCTGATGCGATCATTGACGACAAACCAGTCGCCGTCCTGGGCGAAATATTTTTTCACCAGTCCGTTTATGTTTCCCCGGAACGAGCGGGACGGATACCGGGCCTGTTTGGCCCTCTCAAGAGAGCCGGGATCAATATCCAACCCGAGGACCTCGAAGCCGCATCCTTGTGCGCGGATTTCCGCCTCGTGGAGCAGGATGGCGGCCGTATATGCCTCCTCGCCGCTCGAGCAACCGGCAGAGAGCACTCTGATACTTTTTTGTGTATTCGCGCGCTTCTTCTGTATCAGTTCAGGCAGAACAGACCGCATAAACGATTTGAGCTGGTCTGTTTCCCT
>DATDRO010000019.1:0-10199 GCA_035291685.1 Nitrospirota bacterium
CCGGTCTCGTGAATGAGCTCATCCGCTGTTTTTCTGAACTCTTCCGGATCCAGTCCGTTCTTTCGCCCTATCGCCCATAAGCCCTCCCTCAAACCTTCTTCAGCCAGGACGCCGCCGAAATCGAAGATCACCGCCTTGATCGAATCCATCATGGGAGTCATAATCCTTTCACTCCGGTGAAATGATAGTGCGCTTTTTGTTCGTTCCCCGTGCTTATATCTTATACGAATAGCTGGTGCGGGGGGGATAAAAAAAGCAAGCCCGGTATTCCATTGTTTTCACCGTCTGATTATGATAGAATCTTCGCGATTTGACAACAACAAAAGTTTTGGTATCAGGTCCAAAGATTTTTCCCGCTGTCTACGGAAGACTATACCCGGTCCATAAGGAGGTACTGAATGGCAGAGAGGGACGCGGATCAACAGTTAAAAGTGCTCTCGGCGCTTATGACGATCCATCACAGCATCGGCGCGAATCTGGAACTGGACGAGATCGGTCGCATACTGGTCAAGGAACTTGCCCTCATTGTTCCCTGTGAAGGATGCGCTATCCTTTTGTTCGACGACAAGAAGGTCGGCATCCTGGCTGAACGGGGTTTTCAGATCATGCTCGGGGACAAGGCCTTTACGACCGATATGCCGGCCATGAAACAGATTATCGATACCAAGCGGAGCATACACACGGGTGACGTTCTGAACGGCCCCGCGGCATCGTGCGTACCCATCGGCTGTGTCATGAAATCCATGATCTGCGCCCCGATCATTGTCGGGGACGAGGTGAGAGGCGTTATCCATCTCGATTCCCGGCAGGAAGACGCGTTCTCCCCGGAAGACCTCCTCTTCGTTGAACTGCTCGCCAAAGAGATATCACTGGCCGTGGCGCGGTCTCTCCAGTATGCTCATGTCAAGGCGCTTGCGGTGCGGGACGCTCTCACGGGCTGCTATAACCGGTGGAAATTCGATGAAGACCTTCGCTCAACGTTGTCGTGCTGCAGCCGGTATAACCGGCCCCTTTCCCTTCTCATGGTCGACATAGACTGGTTCAAATCCTATAATGATTTTCACGGCCATCCGAAGGGCGACGCGTTGCTCAAAAAAGTGACCGATATTCTCTCGCAAACCATACGGCTTTGTGATAAACTGTATCGCTATGGAGGAGAAGAGTTCGTCATTCTCCTCCAGGAAACGAACAGGGAATGCGCCGTCCTTGCGGCAAAGAGGATCCAGAAATTCATGGAACAGCAGCAGTTCGAGGGCGCGCAGGAAAGTCAGCCGGGCAAGAGGCTCACGATCAGCATCGGCGTATCGAGCTATCCCGACGACGGTGAGACGGAGAATGCGCTGGTGGCCGTTGCCGACTCCGCCCTCTACAAGGCGAAGCAGTCGGGGAGGAACCAGGTCTGTTGCGGCGCAGGCGTATAATGCCGTGGGGCCCGCGGAGAGATGGATGCGAATGAATACCTCCCTTAAGCATGTTTTTTTTATTTTCTGCATGCTTGCCGTTGCCGTCCTGACATCAGGGGGAAAAAAGCAATCCGGTCTTTCCCCTCATGAAGAGGAAATTGCGCGGAGGATCGGTTTTGATAAAGAGGTCTTCACGCTGCTGAAGGAAGAGACCCGGGAACCTATCCACCGGCTGACGGGTTATGATGAAGAAGGATATCAGATCATGGCCGACGGCGTCTCCGTATCGGTGCCTCAGGACAAAGTCGAACAGCTTCTTGCCGGCCTCAAACCAAAACTGAATAAAAAAGGGTATATGGCCTTTATCGTCGAGGTGAACGATGGGATCAAGACCGACAAGATCGGAGTCCTCAAGGGCATTGATCCGTATGATATCCTCAGAGTTATGCAGACCAACGGGGAAAACGAAGACATCTCGAATGAAGACGTTATCGCCAGGCTCAGGGAGTGGGAAAAGGGCTCACCTTTTGAGATCATCGGCGCGGAAAACGACTGGATCGAAATAGAGTTCAAGAAATTGCCGAAAAACCCGAGGTCCTTTGTGGAAGACCTGGAGGATTTCTGCCCTGATGCGGTCGAGGACGGGGCGAGCGCTGAAGAAGAACTGGTGAAAGAGCTGCAAAAAAACAGGAGGCTGTATCTGTGGTGGGATTAAAAGGGGGCGGGTCACGTCCTCCATGATGTGCTGAAGCAAAAGCCTGCCTGTACAACCCGCAAAAAGATCCGGTCACGCTCTGACGAAGTAATTCCTGCTACAATATAAGTAAGCCTGTCCGAACATTATCTGAAACAGAATTCACTATAGTTGAAAAATATCGTTTCCGTACCCCTATCAATTGAGGTGTGCTATGGATCCACAGACTTTTTTTAAAGAAATACCGAGCTGGACGCCGGACAAGATCAGGGAGTTTCTCGGCAATAAGGATCATACGTCGTATAATCTTGTCGATGTGCGCCAGCCTGCGGAGTACGAGCAGGGTCACCTTCCCGGGGCCCGACTGATCCCTCTGGGAGATTTATCGTCCCGGATCAACGAGCTTGACCGTGCGAAACCGACGATCGTGTACTGAAGGTCAGGCAACCGCAGCCGGGTCGCTGCGGGCATGCTTATTGACGCGGGACTCAAAGACGTCATCGGCATGGAAGGCGGGATCCTTGCGTGGAAGGGCCTTGTGGCAAGCGGACCTCCGGAAGCGGGCATGGCCTATTTCCCGCAGGAAGAACGATCGGAGAAGCTTATTGCCCTGGCATGGGCGCTTGAGGAAGGCTCACGCCGTTTTTATGCCGGCGTGGCCGGAAAGACGCAAGATCGCGACGCGGTCGCTCTCTTCCAAGGGCTCGTAAGCGCGGAAGAGCAACACAAATCAACCCTCCTGAAGCTCTTTCACGAGATCGCCCATGATGCGTATGCATCGAAAAGCCCGGAGGCCCTTGTTCCTGACAGGCCCGCCGGAGAGATCATGGAAGGAGGAATGCGCGTGGATGAGGCATTGGCATGGACGGCGGGAAAAAATATAGCCGACATACTCGACCTTTCGATCGCCCTCGAATCGAATGCATTCGATCTCTACATAAAAATGGAGCGGGCAACAGGAGACGAACATTCAAAACAGGTCTTCCATGCCTTGTCGGAAGAAGAAAGGCAGCACCTGAACCGGATGACATTGCTCATCGAGAAAAGGGCGTGAGCGGTCGACAGCCCGCCCGCTCGTCGGGTGAATGTCGGAGTTTGCCTTGACAAAGAGGGGAGAATTGTTTAGATTGAACTCAGTAAACGGGGCCGGTTTGTTTGATCGTTCCCCCTTTACGAGAGGCAAAGCTGCAAGGGTGACCCGTTCTTTTACAGGACGGTTTTTTTATTCAACCATCTGCAATGAGGAGGTACACACGATGACAAGAATTTATCGGACAATTGCGGTTGCGGTGATCGGTGCTCTCGTAGTATTGGGCTGCACAAAGGGGTATGAGTCCCAGAAGACCGTGGACGACCTGACGATCAAGCTCACGGTCGGCAGCTATCCGCTCGTCAAAGGAGACAATACGCTGACCGTGAAGGTGACGGACGCTGCGGGAAAAGCGGTGAGCGACGCAAAAATGGATGTGCGTTACTATATGCCGCCGATGCCGGGCATGGCCCCCATGGATTTCAGCGGCCAGGCGATGCTCAGGGGCGATGCGTACGCGGTCTCGGCGAATATCCCGATGGAAGGCGGCTGGAAGGTAGAGGTCTCCGTGGCCCGGCCGGGCAGGCCCGCCTCCATGGCCACGTTTAATCTGGATGCAAGGTGAAGCAGCGAGGGACGAGAGAAGAGGGACGAAGGACGAGGGAAGAAGGAAGAAAAAGTGTCCATCGTTCTTCATTAGAATATGATTGAAATACTCACAAGGCGTTTTCGCGGCGTACGGATCCCTGTCCTCGCCGGCCTCCTCGCCCTTATCACCCTCATTCATTATCTCGTGGGCGGGGCGCGCGCGGGCATGCTTCACAGCATTCTCGGGCACCTCTACATCGTTCCGATCATCATGGGGGCATACTGGTATGGAATGAAGGGCGGCGTGTTCGTTTCCATAGCTTCAACGGTCCTTTACTCGCCGCACCTGTTTCTCCACTGGACCGACCCGTTCCTGGATGTTTACAATTTCGTCGAGATATTTCTGTTCCTCCTGCTCGGCGGCGTAACCGGCGTTTTGAGCCAGATGGAGCGCAATCAGCGCGTGCGCTATGAACAGGCCCTTGTCCGGCTCGATGATTCCCACCGAAAACTGAAGGAACAGACGGACGTCCTTTTCCAGACCGAAGAACAACTCAGGAGGGCCGACCGCCTCTCCGCGCTCGGCGAGCTATCCGCGAGCATGGCGCACGAGATAGGGAACCCTCTTGGCTCCATCAAGGGCGCCGTGGAGATCCTGAAGGACGACTACCGGGAGGACGAAGCCAAATACGAGTTCATCCAGATACTTTTGAAGGAGACAGACAGGCTGAACCGTATTGTCCAGGAGTTTCTCGGTTTTGCGAGGCCCAAACAGCCGGAGCTTCAGCCGGCGGACATGAACGAGGCCATCGAGTCCGTGCTCACCCTGACGACGCAGGAGGCGAGGAAGGCAGACGTGAGGGTGGAGAAGCGCCTCGATCCCGCGATCGGCAGCCGGAGCCTGGACGCGGGCCTGCTCAAACAGGCGTTCCTGAACCTCGTGCTGAACGCGATCCAGGCAATGCCCGGGGGCGGCGTGTTGACGGTGGAGAGCGGCATTAAGGGCAGCACGATCGAGGTGACGATCTCCGACACCGGCGTCGGCATCCCCGAGGAGAACCGGAAGAAGCTCTTCAGCCCCTTTTTTACCACCAAGAAGAACGGCACCGGGCTCGGCCTGGCGATCACCTACCGTATCATCGAGAACCACCGCGGCAGGATCGATGTCGCGAGCGAGCCGGGGAAGGGGACGAGGTTCACGGTGAGGATACCGGTATAAACGAACGGGGGATATCTTTAATGCAAAATGCAAAGTGCAAAATTCAAAATGAAAGAATATGTCGTATCGTAACGTCATTCCGCAAAATTTTTCAATTTGCATTTTGAAATTTGACTTTTGCATTGCTTTCTTGGTGTCTTAGTGTCTTTGTGGCAAATATGTTTTATTATGAAAAAACCTTCCATCCTTCTCATAGATGATGACGACAGCCTGCGCCGGGTGATGGAGTTCAGCCTGGCGGAGAGCGGGTACCGGGTGCAGACCGCGGCGAGCGGCGAGGAAGGCCTTCGGTTGTTCGAAAAGGACTCGTTCGAAGCCGTGATCACGGACATTACCATGCCGGGCATGAACGGCATGGAAGTTTTGGCGAAGATACGTCATCAAGACGCCCGCCTGCCGGTGGTCATCATCACGGCCTATGGAACGATCGAAAGCGCGGTCGAAGCCATGAAGCAGGGCGCTTTTGATTACATCACCAAACCCTTTAACCGCGACGAGCTCCGGCTTACGCTTGACCGCGCACTTACGATGAGGCGCCTGGAAGAGGAGAACGTCGGACTACGGGCCGAGGTCAAGGGAAGGTACTGTTTCGACAGCATCGTGGGCAGCAGCGAGAAGATCAGGGAAGTGCTCGAAATGGCGGGGCGCGTGGCAGCGAGCGACGCGACCGTCCTTATCACCGGCGAGAGCGGCACGGGAAAGGAACTCCTCGCGAAGGGGGTCCATTACAACAGCCTCAGGGCGGAGGGCCCGTTCGTTGCCGTGAACTGCGCGGCGATTCCCGAGAACCTGATCGAGAGCGAACTGTTCGGCCACGTGAAAGGATCGTTTACCGGGGCCGTTAAAGATAAAGAAGGAAAGTTCGAGCTTGCGGACGGCGGGACGCTGTTCCTTGACGAGATCGGCGACCTGCGGATCGACCTTCAGGCGAAGATACTTCGCGTTCTCCAGGAGCGGCACGTTGACCGTGTCGGCGGCGCCGCCCCGGTCCCCGTGGATGTGCGCGTGATCGCGGCGACGAACAAGGACATCGAGCGCTCCGTGAAGGATGGGAGCTTCCGCGAGGACCTTTACTACCGGCTCAGCGTGATCCCTCTCCAGATGCCGCCGCTCCGGGAGCGGAAGGACGATATTGCGCTGCTTGTTGATCATTTTGTAAAAAAATTCAACCCATCGCGGAACGTGAGCGTGACCCGGGAAGCGCTCGATGTACTTACGGCCTACGGATGGCCGGGGAATGTCCGCGAGCTCGAGAACGCCATCGAGCGGGCCTCGGTGCTCAGGCGGGGAGATACGATAACGCCCGCCGAACTGCCTGATAAGCTCAGGAAAGAAAAAACAGGCGTTGAGAACATTATTCTCAATCTTCCCGATGAAGGGATCTCGCTTGAAGACCTGGAGAAGAAGCTCATTATCAAGGCGCTCGAACGGCATAAAGGCAATCAGACCCGCGCGGCGGAGTACCTCGACATCACGAGGCCGACGCTCATCTACCGGATGGAGAAATACGGGATCAAATAGACAAAGGATGAGGAAGAGGGACGATGGATCGGCGGTCGCCCGCTTCACCCGGTCGCGCACACGTGCCGTGCAAAAGACGGCATGCGATGTTTTCGGGTTTTGCCTCCCGCGAGCGGCGGTCTTTCAGGAGGCGATTGGGCACGCCGAAGCGCGCACGGGCTCCGGGGCTGCCGACCGGTCCATCGATTGGCTCATTACGGAATGCCCGTCGCGGTTTCCGGAGAACGATAAAGAACTTTAACTTCGTCCATAAATCGTGTATCATGCTTCATCATACGATGTGAAGGAGGATCTCATGGCAAAGGCAACGCTCAAAATTCAGGGTATGACGTGCAATCACTGTGTCATGCGGGTGGCGAAGGCGCTTAAGGCGGTACCGGGCGTACAGGATGCGCAGGTGGACCTTCAGAAGGGTGAGGCCGTCGTGGTATATGATGACGCCGTGGTCACGCCGGCAAAGCTCTCATTTGCCGTTGTGGAAGCCGGGTACAAGGTCGTTTCGTCGGGTTCATAGAAGTTCGTTCGATTCCGAGAGAAAGCCGCCGGTTTGCTTGACAATGCAGGTTTCTAACAGTATAATTTCAATGGTTTTTCAACTACATCTTTTCCAGGAGGCCGTGATGGCAAAGACATTCCATGATCTGATGCCTGCAAACGCAAAAAAGAAGCTGGGAGGCGGAAGCAAACTGAACGTGCTGTCTTCGCACGATGTGTTCAGGGTGCTCAAGGATGACAAGGTGATCATCATGGCGTGCAATACGCGCATCAAGCACGTGATCCCCGGCATCATGCGGGCGGCGGAGGACCTCGACGCGATCGTGTGTTTTGAGCTTGCCAAGAGCGAGGGGGACCTCAAGGGCGGCTATACCGGCATGACACCGCAGATTTTTGCTGATACGGTGTTCGGCTATGCGGAATCCGTAAAGCTCACGAAGCCTTTTTTTATCCACGGCGACCACGTGACCACCAAGAGTCCGGACCCTGCGGTGGTGGACAGCTCCCGCAGCCTCATCAAGGCCGAGCTTGAGGCGGGGTACACGTCCATCGCCATTGATGCATCGTTCAATGAGACCGAGGACAACATCAAGATCAGCTCGGAACTCGGCCGCATGGTGCTCGATGCGGGCGTGGGCCTCGAGGCGGAAGTCGGCGAGATCAAGGCCATCAAGGAAGGCGGCGAGATCACGACGGTGGAAGAGGCCGTGGAATTTATTGAAGGCATGGAGAAGAAGGGCGTGCATGTTGACCTCCTGGCGACGAATAACGGCTCCAAACACGGCAACTATAAGCCCGGTGAGGAAGTCCACATCGAGCTCAAACGCACGGGCGACATCTACAACGCGATCAGGAAGTGGGGCACCTGCATTGCGCAGCACGGCATCACCGGCACGCCGCTCGACCTCGTCGGCCAGTTTGCGGACTACGGGATACGGAAAGGCAACGTCGGCACCAACTGGCAGAACATAGCGCACGACTGCCTGCCTGTCGATCTTATGAATACGATGCGGGAATGGGCGAAGAAAGAAAATAAGGACATCAAGTTCGCGACCAAGCAGTTCCTCTCCGAGATCAATTCCATTCCAAAGGAATACGTGAAGAAGAACGAGGACGTGGCGTACAAGTCCGCCTCGGAGTTCATTATCGCATTCCGCGCGAAGGGCACGGCGTCGCTCGTGGCAAAGCGGCTGCTGGGGAAATAAAGTTTTTAGCCGCAAGCAGTAACCCTTCGCGCGAACATGTCAGGTTTTGCAGAGAAACAGCTGGCCATCCACACGGTAACTCCGGAGGCGGCAGATGGACCCGTATTCCATATGGAAATACCTCCTTGCCAGGTTCAGAAGGCAGCTCCCTCTTGATGTTGAACACTGCTCGCCTATCGCCCTCCGGCACATTCTTCTCGACATAAAAACACCGGCTTCCGTCCTCGAACGCATTGCCCACGTCTATTGCGATGATGAAGACATCATGCGCGATCTTGTCCGATGTCCCAACCTGTCCGAGACCGCCCTCGCGTTTATTGTCCTGACGGCTTCTGAAGAGATCAAGACGTTCATTTCCGGCACCCGCGTCATGGACCTTGTGGTGGTGGACGATGCCGCAGGCGCTCTGGCCAAAACGGAGACCGCGCTTGCCGCTTCAACGGAGAGGAAAACGCCGGGCGCGCAAAGGGAAAAGAAAAAGCTGAATATTATGCAGCAGGTCCAGCGCATGACCACGCCGCAGAAGATGCGGCTCGCCATGCGGGGCGCCAAGGAGGCGCGGGGACTTCTGATCAGAGAGTCGAACAAGCAGATCTCTCTTGCCGTCCTTGATAATCCCCGGCTGACCGAGGGGGAAATAGAAGCTTTCGCGAAATCGGCGAATCTGGGCGAGGACGTGATCCGCACGATCGGAATGAACGCGGACTGGTCCAAGAAATATTCCGTGGCCGTGGCGCTGGTGAACAATCCAAAAACGCCTCCGGGCGTCTCCGTGCCTTTCGTGAACAGGTTGACCGACAAGGACCTTGCCATCGTCGAGAAGAGCAAGAATGTGACCGAGGCCGTGAGGAGCGCGGCAAGGGGGCTGATCGCCAAAAGAAAAAAGACGCAAGGCAAGTGATCCCGGGGATTTCCTTCTTTTATTCACTACTCAGGTCAGCCATTCGCTCTGTCGCTTAACGTGCTATAAAGCCTCGAAATTCGGCATCGCCGGTGCTTTTGCCCGCAGCATGGGCAGTTTTATAATTTTTTTGCCTTGCACGCTTACAGCGCCTGTCGCTTATGGCAGGCCTGAGCGCTGGGGCAGCGACTTTCCTTATTTTAAATATCACCGGAAAGGTAAGATTGTTATGAAGCGCGTTTCTTTTATTGTTCTGATATTTTTACCGCTCATCGCGGGTTGTTCCGGACCCAAGACCGTTCAGAAGACCGAAACGATCATGGGCACGCAAGTGTCCATCACCGTCGTAGCGAAGACCGAGCAAGAGGGCGAGGCGGCCATTGACGCCGCCATGGCCGAGGTCAGACGGTTCGACCGGATGATGTCGCTCTATAAGGACGACAGCGAGATCACGCGGGTGAACCTGGCGGCGGGGAAGGGCCCGGTTGAGGTCTCTCCCGAGATGATAGAGATGGTGGAAGCCGCCCGAAAAATATCGGAGCTTACGGACGGAGCGTTCGATGTCACGGTGGGTCCGCTCGTTGTGCTGTGGCAGATGCGCCTCAAGGAAGGGGCGGCGCCGACTGAGACGGAAATTGAAAGCATTAAAAACCGCGTGGGATACCGGAATATCATCACGGACAAAAAGGCATCCACGCTTTTTCTGATGAAGCCGGGGATGATCATGGATTTCGGCGGCTGCGCCAAGGGGTACGTTGCCGACAGGGTCGCTGAATTGCTCAAAGGACGGGGCATCGATAATGCGATTGTTGCGCTCGCCGGTGATATCCGTGTGATGGGTCACCGGCCGGACGGCAGTTCCTGGAGGATCGGCGTACAGCACCCGCGGGACTCGGCCAAGACCCTCACCGTTCTCGAGCTTTCGGACAAGTTTATATCCACGTCGGGGGACTATGAGCGGTATCAAATCGTTCACCGGAAGCGCTATCACCATATCCTGGACCCGCGCACCGGCAAGCCCTCGGAGGGCATGGAATCGGTCACGCTCGTCGGGGATCGCGGATCGGACGGTGACCCGCTTGCCACGGCGCTCTTCATCCTCGGACCGAAACAAGGCAGGAAGATCGTCAAGAAGCTCGGCTA
>DATDRO010000020.1:0-3414 GCA_035291685.1 Nitrospirota bacterium
CTTTAAAGCTTTTTTTTCTGCGTCTCCGCGTCTCGGCGGGGATTTTTGACTTTTTACGAATGCATCAACTTTCAGAAATCCCCATTTTTCATTTTGCCTTTTGCCTTATATTCTATTTCCCCGCCGCCTTTGCCTTGATCCTGCGAAGAGCGGCCGCGGCGCGCATGCCGGCAATGGCCCCCTCGCCTGCCGCGGTAACGATCTGCATCCCGCCGCAGGTGCAATCGCCGGCGGCAAACACGCCATCGAGGTTCATCTTCTGGTTCCTGTCCACAATAAGGCAGCCGCGGTTATCAGCATGACCGCCGGCCTTCATGATGAGGCTCGACATGGGAGTGGAGCCCATGGCGATGAAGACCCCGTCAAGAGGGATCACTTCCTCGATGCCGTCATGGACCACCTTCAGGCCGGTCACGAGCTCATCGCCGACGATGGAGTGGATCTTCGCGACCGGGTGAATTTTGACGTTCGGCCTGGACTTGAGCCGGTCCATGACCGCGTCGACGACATCCAGCGCCTTGTGCGGGATGAGGGTGACCTTATGGGCGAGATCGGCAAGATGGTGCGCCTCTTCTGCGGCCTCGTCCTCGGCGCCCACCACGGCCACGATCTTGCCCTTGAAGAACATGCCGTCGCAGGTGGCGCAGTAGGACACGCCCTTGCCGAGATATTCCTTGGCCCCCGGCACGTCCAGCTTCTTGCGCGCCACGCCGATGGCGATGATGATCACGTGCGCTTCGTATACCTCGTCGCGGGTGCGCACGCGCTTCACCTCGCCCTTGAGCTCGATGTCCACGACCTCCACGGGAAAAACCAGCTCGGCGCCGAACTTCTCGGCTTGTTTCTGCATGATCGCGGTGAGGTCGAACCCGCTGATCGTTTCATACCCCGGATAGTTTTCGATCTCGGCGATCTTGGCCGTGTAACCGCCCGGAAACTCCTTTTCCAGGATAACGCTTTTCTGGCCGGCCCTCCCCAGGTAGATCGCGGCCGTCAGTCCCGCGGGGCCGGAGCCGATGATGATCGCGTCATAGATTTTTGCCATGGATGTCGCCTCCTGATCATGAATAATTGAGATATTCTATCTCATGCGATACGGACAAGTCAACCCCAAACCGGTTTGCTGCTCTTCTCTTGCATACAGGACCATCCTTCGTGTATTATGAATTTGTGAAATCGTAAAAATCAGATTTCATCCCGCCGGGGGCGGGAAGGGCGCGGAGAACGGTTTGACGAGGGAAGAAACGACGAGGGACGAAGGAAGAATCGATAGTCTTTTGCCTCTATCTTCCATCCCCCATCATCCCTCTTCTTATATTCAGGGAGGGACCCATGGTGCGGGAGCAATTGATCGAGGCGATAAAAAAAGCTTCGGCAGGCAACAGGCTCACCTGTGAAAAGGCGCATGCGCTGTCAGCGGAATTAAAGGTGCCGCTTCAGGAGATCGGCGTTCTCTGCAATGAGCTGAAAATAAAGATCTCCGCGTGTCAGTTGGGATGTTTTTAGGAGGAACGGGGCGGTTCAGGTCTTTTCACGGCGTCCCGGCACGGACCCGGCGCGGGCATGACCGCGCCTTCAGTGTAGCAGGTGACCTTGTTCTTGCCCTCCGCCTTTGAGCGATAGAGCGCTATGTCCGACTCGTTGATGAGCGTGTGCGCGGTTTTCTGGCTCCCGGGACCCGTGGTGGAAACTCCCAGGCTTATCGTTACCGGTTCGGAGGGATGGGCGACTTTGACGGTGAACGGATATTCATCGACCGCCTTCCGGATGCGCTCGGCAACCTCGGCGGCTTCGTCCATTTCTGTTTCCGTGAGGAGTATCGAGAACTCCTCGCCGCCGTACCGGTAGCACACATCAGTGCTGTCCGTCCGGCAGACCGCCTTGAGCAGCGGTCCCAACTGCGCGAGGAGCCTGCTCCCCTCAAGGTGCCCGTAGCGGTCGTTGATCCGTTTGAAGTCGTCAATATCGATCATGATGAACGAAAAATCCCGCCCGGTCCGGACCTGCCTGCGTATCTCCTCTTCAAGCTTTTCCATGAGCACGCGGTAGTTGTACAGCCCCGTCAGTTCGTCCACCCGCGCAAGCTCCAGGGTCTTCTTGAACAGCTCCGCCTTTTCATACCCCGCGGCAATAAGATGGGAAACCGTCCTGAGAAGATCAAAATCTTCCACCCGGAAAGCATCGGGAGTGCCGTGGCTGAAACCCATGACACCGAGGACCCGCGTGTCATTTTTCAGCGGCACCCCTATATAACAGCCGGTTTTTTTGCGTTCCTCGGGATAGTGGAGAAAACTGTCGAACAAGCCGGTGTCTGCAATAAAAAGCGGCTCTCCGGTGGCGGCGATCATTCCCGGCGCGCCGTTGTCAAACCAGATCTGCTCCAACAGAACATTTTTGAACAGGGGACCAAAGGAATAAAAAGGATCGAGGCCGGTCATGTCCTTCTTCACCGTATACACGGAGGCGTTCTCAAATTGCACGGCCTTCCGAAGAGCGGCCACGACCTTCTCAATAAGCTCCAGGGGCTCCAGTTCATTGGCTATGATCCTGCCGACCTCGTAGAAAAGGTGCGTCTCCGTGAGCCTTCGATAAAAAAGGGCTTTAAAGTCACGCGCTTGCTCTGCCGGTGCCGCTGTCTCTTTTTTTGTTTTTTTTGGCATTCTCCGTTGATCCCTCTGCGCGCAGTTTCAGCCCGGCAACGACCCCAGCCTCCCCTCGTCACCCACTATAATAAGAAGTATACCACATTATAATTGTGTCAACCACAATCTTTTGCTGTTCTCCGGAGCGCCGGCCGCCCCTCCCCGCCAGCTTTTGAAACCACTTTATTTTGCTCTCCGCGGTCACCGAATGGAAGCGCCTTCAAGCACCGGCCTGAACACGAGCCGCCGGTCCTGCCTGTCCACGATGACTTTAGAGCCTTCTTTTACCTCGCCCGCGAGTATTTTTGATGCAAGGGGATTCAGGACGTCCCGCTGGACCACCCGCTTGAGCGGCCGTGCGCCGTAGACGAGGTCAAAACCCTCTTCCGCGAGCAGCTCTTTCGCCCCGTCGGTGAGTTCGATCTCGATCTTCTTGTCCGCCAGCCGCTTTTGCACGAGGCCGATCTGGATGGAAACGATCTGTTTCAGCATGTCGGCATCGAGCGTGTGGAATATCACGATCTCGTCCACCCGGTTCAGGAACTCCGGTCTGAAATGCTGCCGCATGGCCTCCGTCACCCTCCGCCGCATCTCCTCTTCGTCGTTCTGGAGGTCCTGAATATACTGGCTCCCGATGTTCGACGTCATGATGACCACGGTGTTCTTGAAATCCACGGTGCGCCCCTGCCCGTCCGTCAGCCTCCCGTCGTCAAGAAGCTGGAGCAGCACGTTGAAGACCTCGGGGTGGGCCTTCTCGATCTCGTCAAAGAGG
>DATDRO010000021.1:0-3974 GCA_035291685.1 Nitrospirota bacterium
CATCGTGGCGTCGCCTGCCACGATGTCGGAATACTTCGCTTTTCCCACGAGCACGGTATGCTTTTTTCGCGCCTGTGCTTCCGTCAGGCCTACTGACGCGATCTGGGGATGGGAGAAGACCACGTGGGGCACGGCGGCAAAATCCATTTTGATTTGTTCATCATGCACGGCGTTGTGCCAGGCGATCTTCGCCCCCTTGTCTCCCGCGTGCGTGAACATCTGCCTGCCGATGATATCGCCGACAGCCCAGATGTTCTCCCTGCTCGTCCGGAGATGGTCGTCGACCTTGATGAACCCTCTCTCGTCGGTTGAAACGCCCGTGTTCTCCGGCTTCAGAAGACCGGCGTTGGATACCCTCCCGGTGGCCACCATGACGCGTTCCGCGGTAATTTTTTTGTTTCGGCCGCTCTTTTTGTCCCTCCCATGAACGGTCGTGCTCCCTCCGCTCCTTTCGACGCCGATTACTATGGTTCCCGCATGAACGTCCATGCGCTTCTTTAATTCTTTTTGCAGCAGCGTCGATATTTCAGGCTCTTCACCGGGGACCAAGAAATCGCCCCTTCCAAGGACGGTCACCGTTGTGCCCATGGCTGCGAAAAAGTGACCGTATTCGACGCCGATATATCCTCCGCCTATGATGACGATGCTCCTGGGTCGTTTTTTGAGACCCAGAACGCTTTCATTCGTCAGGTAGTTGACGCCGGCAAGGCCTTCTATCGGCGGGATGAGCGGCCGCGAACCCGATGCAATAAATATTTTTTTGCCCTTTATCTGTTCATGGTTGAGTTCCAGCGTATAGTTACCGCTGAAGTGCGCTGATTCATGGTAAAAATCCAGGTTTTTGGAGTTTCTGATTTCCTTCAGTAAAAAATTTCTGCCGGCCGTGACAGCCTTCCTCATCCGTTCCATGACTGCGCTGAAATCGATGCGGGTTATCTTGGCCTTTACTCCGAATTTTCCGGCTTCCTCTATGTCCCTTATTCTATCCGCCGGATAGATCAGCATCTTGGACGGCACTCACCCGGTGTTGAGACACGTGCCTCCCGGATGCGCCTTGTCGACCAGCGCGACTTTCATGCCGGCGGAGAGCGCCTGAAAAGCGATGCTCGTTCCAACGCCGGCGCCTATCACGATCACATCGTACTCTTTCAATCAAGCTCCCTGTGCAATGACGCTGTTTTCCCGCTCATAAGAGGATCACCCATATCCGGGAGACAGGCAGGATGAGATCTCCTGCAGCCAGGAAGTGAACTCCCGGATCACTCCTCGGCACGATCGGCCGCGACATCTATAAAAAGCTCGACATCCTTGCTCACGAGAGTACCACCGGGCCCGAAGGCCTCGCTTCCCCACAAGAGACCGAAGTCCTCACGGTTGATCACAAGCGATCCTGAAAAGCCGATGCATTTTTCTCCGCCCATGAATTCCGGCAGATCGACCGGGCCTGAATATTCTCCTTTGAAGGTGACCGGCCGTGTAACACCGTGCATGGTCAGATCGCCGGTGACGGTACAATCCTCGCCGCGACCCCGCGCCACCTTGGTGCTTTTGAACAGGATCTTCGGATGCTTGTCCACGTCAAAGAAATCGGCTGTTCGGAGATGTTCGTCCCGCTTTTGCACCCCGGTCCTGACGCTCGCGGCATCGATTTCCACTTCCACCGACAGGCCGCCGGTATCAGGCGGATCAAACGTTATCGAGCCCTTCATCTTATTGAACTGGCCCCGCACGTTTACCAGCATCAGATACCGGACGACAAATGCCGCAACAGAGTGATCGGAATCTAAAATCCATGTGGGCATGTTTGTCTCCTCATATTACTGCGGCGGTCATCGGGCGAATCTACTGTCCAAGAAGCGTGGTGAAGGTATCGTGGTGGTCTTCTTCCTCGGAGAGTATCTTTTCGAAGAGGAGCCGGGTGGTCTCGTCGCCCTCGGAGGCGGCCTGCTTGATGATATCCTTGTAGAGGGCGATCGCCTCCTCCTCCGCCTTGACATCTGCCTTCAGCATCTGGGTCGTGTCTCCGCCGACGGCTATGGGGGTCGGCTTGATGGTGGGAGCGACATCGAAATAAAAGAGCCTCTCCGCGATCTTCTCGGCGTGCTTCATCTCGTCGATGGAGACCTTTTCGAATTCCCCGGCCACGGCCGAAGAATGCAGGCCCTTTACCATCACGTGGTGCCACTGATACTGGATTATTGCCTGGAGCTCCGCTGCTATTGCCTGGTTCATCATGTCCGTAAGTTTGGCGCTTGCTTTTTGTACCATAATTTTATTCCTCCGTATCTTTTATTTAAATTATTAGACATCACAGGAATACTGTGAGTATTAAGCGGGAAAGCAAGCCGGCTGCTTACCAAAGCGTAGCTTCAACATTCCATTTCCCTGTAATTATTGCTGAGATAGATGAAGCTTTGTTTCATAAAGAAATAGATTTACTGTTTTTGTGGTTTTTTTCAGAAACATCCACTACAGGTTCGCTTATTTTAAAGATAGCACCGATATAGAGGATGTCAACGCTGTAAGGGCATTATGATGGAAAAAAGTTATAAAGCATACTTCCCTATTGTTTCTACGGGCATCGTCATGAGGGCATGGAGGGTGCCGGCCAGCGAGAAGGGCGCATGCACGTATGCGCGTGGACCTTGATAATTTTATCCAAAGGTGCTATTCTTTCCTCTGTTGCCGGGTGGGTGGGCGTGAACCATGTCTAAAAAAATTGAAAAACTGTCTTCTTTTCTTGGTAAAACGCTCGCCTCGCACGGGCTTGCGACCAGGCTCAAGGAGTTTCGCGTCATGGGCCGGTGGGAAAAGATCGTGGGGAAGGTCATTGCGCGGCATGCCCAGCCCTCATCGCTCCGGGGCAAAAAGCTCACTGTTGTGGTTGACAGCTCCGCCTGGATGCAGCAGCTTTCCCTGCTCAAGCCCGAGCTGCTTGAAAAGCTGAACCAGGGACTGGGAGCGGGCTCTCTTCACGAGATCACATTAAAGATGGGAAATGTTGCGCCCGCCGAAAAACCGGAGGTCGAGCGCGCGAGTCCCGCAGCCCTGGACAAGGACGCGATCGAGAAGATAGAAGAGTATATTCGCGGCTTGAAAGACCTCAATGTCAGGGAAGGGCTCAGGCGGTTGATCGAAAAGGACCTGTTGAATAAAAGGCGGCCACGTACCAGGTGAGCCGCTCGCCGCGACAGGTTCATTCTCCGGGATAGGCCACCATCGTCCCGTTCACCGCAGCCCAGGGTGTTAACGCGTGGTCCCTGCGGGTGCCCTCACTGATAATATCCACAACCTTGATCCCGCGAACCAGGAGCGCGTCGCCTATCAGAGACCGATGACAGTGCCAGGGGACCGCCTCAGCACACATGATAACTGCTTGCTGCTTCTCCGCGGTCTCGATCAGCGCCGCTATGTCTTTTTCGAAATCCTCTGTCTGCATGTAGTCGGCAAAACCGCGAAACGAATCGTTCTTCCAGGCGGTATTGGGAGAATCTTTCTTCGGGTGGCGCAGGCCCCCAAGCCCCGGCATATGCACATAATCAAGGCCGCTGTCCTTTAAGCGTTTTGCCAACACGTCACGGTTAAATTGAGGGTTGTGACGGGACCGGGGAATGGTCCGCACATCCGCCACAAGCCTGATGTCAAGGGCCTTTAAAATACTTATGAACTCGTCGATCGGGCGGGTGGAGTGCCCGATCGTAAAGATCGTGATGACGGCCGCCGGTTCTATCACCTGCACATACCTTTCAAAAATGCCCTATAATCCCTTTTTTCAAAGGGCGCGGGGAAAATTTATCTGTCTTTTATTTTTAACTCCTCGATCAAGAAGTGGAAATATAAAAAAGCGGTTTTGTTTTTTGTTGACAGGAGAAGTGGAACATCCGAGAGACAACCGGTATCTAATATATTTTTAAGTGTAGAACCCCAGTTGGTGGGTGTCAAGAAACTGCCATGGGAAGAAAGTATGACTTATG
>DATDRO010000022.1:0-4140 GCA_035291685.1 Nitrospirota bacterium
GCGAGGGGGAGAGCGACGATCGTACCGGCCTCTTCACCCGCGAAGGCATTCCCGCGCATCGCTGCGATCAGAACGTCGTCCATCGAACGACCCATGGCCCAGGCAGCGGCCTGTGCATACGGGTTCGTCGGATCGATGAGCGTTCGGATTTTATCCTGTTCGTCCACGAGATCGGCCCACTCGAAATCCTCCATCGTCACGGCCCTGCGGCTGTGAGCGGAGTCGACGAGCGGCGTATCGGAGTGACGGCTCAGCTTTTTAATGGCTGCCGTTGCACCCAGACGCTCGTAATAAGCGCGTTTCCCGACCTGCGATTCTGACCTTACGGCCATGCGCAATCGGCTGCCTTTTTGCTGCGAAAGATGGAAGATATTCGCCTTATATTGCTGGACGAATGCTTCCGTGATCTGCATAGACATGCAAAACCCCCTAGAAGTTGAATAAATTGTTCTGGTTTTCGGTGAATTATCCCCGAGGGGGTTCTGCCTCGGCAGTTAAGGTCTGCCTATGACCGGGTGTCCTGGACCCTCAAGAGATGGGGTCCGAAAGGATTATCCCACAACCTGCATTAAACAGATTGTGGGATGCTATACAGCCCTATGTCAATAGCCTTTCGGCTTTTTGGGCTTCTTCGGCTTCTTCGGCATCACTTCCTCCTTCCTGTCGCGACCTGTTCATTCAATTTCGCGACGTGTTTAACAAAGTAATCGTGTTGGGCATTGTCCTTGTTGTAATAGGCGTGCTTCGAGTCGCCCATGATCCCGAGAAGCTCCTTCTCGGCGGCCTCGATGGAAAGACCGATGTGCGCCGTCTGATCGCCTCTGAACTTGTCCTCCGAGAGACCCTCGCCGATCTTCGCGAAAACCTTGATTAGCGCCGGATGATTTCCCATCCCGGACTCCTCGAAGAACTTCGTGAGAGCATCATCGCCGAACTCTTTCAGGGCCAGGTTGGCCCGACCGATCTTGGGCTTATACTGTTCGCCCCATTCGGTCTTGAGGTCATCGAGCCCCTTCTGGACGCCGTTCTTGAACGTGTCGGTAGCGACCTTCATCTGATCGCTCATGGCCTTTGAATACCAGGAGAAGAGGTTCTGGACCTGGCCGGGAAGGAGACCGGACTTGTGCGCGGCCTCGCGGAAGCCCTTCATGATGCCATCGTCGAGCTTTACGTCTACGCCTTCAGTGGGCTTGATCTCGTACTTATCCGGAGTCTCAGGTCTGCCGAGTTTGGTGAATACGTTCTCCCAATCTTTCTCGGTGGCATTTTTCGGATTCGGTACGGCGATCTTGTCGGAGCCGACGTGTTTCTCAAGGTTGAGGTAGCTGGCGGCAAGCTGTCCCACATCCTTGAATTTAGCGAAGGAGGGCGCTGCGCGAATATCTTCTGGAACAAGCGAAAGCCACTGGGATTCCCCTTTACCGTCACCGACGCTGCCGCCAGAGTTAGCGCCAGCGCCGGAACCCTTGGTATCGCCGACTGCCGGTGGAGCGCCTCCGCCGTCAGGAGGAGCGCCGCCAGCAGCGCCGGTGGCAGGAGGAGCGCCACCTTTATCATCTGTCCCTGAAGTGAGTACTGTTGGCATCTTCTCTCCTTTTCTGTTCCATGGTTTCGATCCTGGCGGCAATCTCCGCAGGACTTGTGTTTAAAATCTTGAGGATGCGGAGAACGACATTCCGCTCTCCCTCCATGAATGCGCTCTCGTTCGGATCGCCCTTGACGAACGCCGGGTCAAGGAAATGGCACTGGAGCATGAGGTCGTTCATAACCCTCTCTCCTGCCTGGCACTTGAAGATCTGTTTATAGTCTTTGATCTTGGCGACTAATTTATGTTCCTTGCCCGCCATTTGTCATCTCCTGTTTTACTGCGGCGGCAACTGGGGCGAGATTTTTCGCTCCCTCGGTGGCGCGCAGCTCTTGTTCTTGTTGCATCTGCATCTGCTGAACCTTCGCTATCTCCGCGCGCATCTTCGCGATAGCCCTCTTATCGCGGATCACGCGGGTCGGGGCGCCGTACATCCCCGCTGTCCAGCGGGCAATCTCGTCGGCATCGTACACCTGCATCGCCTGCGGATCGGCCTGGATGAAGGGAGAAGCGACCTGGAAGGCACGGAGAAGATTCTGAACCTCCGTGGATCTCTGAGCCTTCGCGATGGTCGAGGTGTATTGCACATCCACCTTTGTCCCGCGCAGGACATCGGGCGGCTCTTTAATGATGCCTTTCCGGAAAAGGATCTCGAACAGGCGATCGATCATGGGCCGGAGAAGCTCGGGCTGCTGCCGACCAAGAACGGGACCGATGAGCCGCATCGATTCTTCCGTGCGCTGGTTCACCTCGGTCGCCGTCATCTGCGGTCCCTGAGCGAGCTGGAGCTGATTGATATGGTAGGCGTCGCGAATGCGTTTCCGCACGTCGTCCATGACCTGATAGCCGAAGTCGATCCGGGCGTCATTCCCGAACGGCTGAATCCTATCCTGGGAGCCTGCCCGGTAATAGTTCAGACCCGCAGGGGTCGTATCCACCGGGAGGATGAAGCCGTCGTCCGGGACCATGAGCGGCGGGTCCATGACCTTCTGGGCTGCGCTGATGGTCGTCTTCATCATCTCGTTGATCATCTTGATGTCGGGCAGCGCCTTCATCGTGGGAGACCTGCCGTAGATCTCGCCCGTGGATTTTGTCCAGCGGGGGACAGCATATGGGAAAGACCTGTATCCGCTGGACGTAAGAAGCGTCTGGCTATCGACCAAGATATAGTCGGAAGCGAACTTCATATTGCCGGGATTCTTCATCCGGGAATCACGCTCAATTCTCGGGTAGACGGCATGGAGGATCTCGATGTCCTGCTCCTGGCTCGACATATACTTTTCCAGCGGCTCGATCTTCCCCCACTCCTGAACGGCCTGGCGGACCTTCCACTTGAAAGAGCGATAGACGGTATCGATAACGCCGAGGTTGTTCTCGGCCACATAGATCCCGCCCATGTGGCGCGAGGCAAATCGGATATGGAGATCGTCATCCTCTTCCATCGAGAGGCAGGCCGTGCCGATAGAACAGAGGTCGACATAGATCTCATGGATCTCTGTCTGAAAGTTCGAGTTGTTGAGGACGTGGAACATCGTCTCGGCGCTTTCCTTCAGCCAGACGCGAACATCGTCCTCGTCGTCCAGGAATTTATCGCCGGTCGTAAGCTCGAAGAAGATCACCGTGAGATTCGTAAGCATCGAATAGAGCGCGCTCGCGAGCATCTCGTTCGCTTGCTCTGCCGTGGAATCGAAAAGATGGAGGTTCCTTTTATCGCCAGGATAATGCGTCCGCGTGATGTCGGCTTTCCGGGGAACGGCGTAGTCGAGACATTCTTGCCAGTGAGATTCCGTCGTGCCGCGCGTGGACCTCATCTGCCCGAGGCGCTCTACGTGCTTCTTCGCATTCATCGCCACGGATTACTCCACGCCCATGATGTATGGATAGGGGGTTCCGGTTTCCGGAAGCTCATCGAATAGTCCGCCGGTAAGTTCTGTTTTCTTTTTCTTGCCGCGCCTCGGCTCTTGCGGAACGAGAGCCGCTTCCGTTTTTACGCTTCCGGCCACGGGAGCCGGTGCGGCGGGTGGGGCTCTATCTACACCGCCAAAGAATCCGCTCATGCGCCCCTGCCTGTGAGAATTGTTTGGCCGCGACCGCGCATGCCCTGGGCCTCTGCCTGCGCGCCTTCGATCTCAGCTTTCTTTTTCCGGGTGGCCTCTGCATCGGCCTCGACCTTGAGCCGCGCGGCATAGGCCGATTGATCTAAAGCACCGCCGAGAGCGCCGCCGAGCATTTCCGCTGTCTTATCGAAAAAACCGCTCATCGTCTTGATCCCCCAAAGATATCGTAATCTGTCTTGGCCTTTCTTGGCAAAGTCTTATCGACTTCCCGATACATGTCAAGGGTGACGGCCCCGGTCCGGATTGCGTCCGCGCCGTGAGAATACTCATTGTGAACAGGGGTCGGGCGGAAGACGCCGTTCTTCGCATCCCACTGTTTCCTGTATTCGCGAAGGCAATCGAGCCCTTCGGCGCACTTGTCCTGATCAAACCAACTCCGCTTGAGGAGAGATCGCGTGGCATCGATTCCGTCCTGGACAGCGAGCTTCGGCGCGATCA
>DATDRO010000023.1:0-2993 GCA_035291685.1 Nitrospirota bacterium
CTGCCTGTCTTGAGCAGGACGTCCTTCTGGGCTGCGAGCAGCTCGGAGGTGCGGCCCGATCTGAACGCCAGCGCTCTCAGCCTCCAGAGAATATCGGTTACCGCGATCCCCTGCGGACACCTTTCTGAACACGTGAAACAGGTCGTGCATTTCCAGATGGCGTCGCCAGTGAGAAGTTCATCCAGGGCGCCCACGCCGATAAGATGGAGGATCTGATGGGGCTGAAATGAGGGGTCGAGCCGGTTTGGCTCGCAGCCGGAAGAACACTTGCCGCAGTGATGGCAGCATTTCAACTTCTCCCTATCGATAAGTTCGCTGTCCATCTTACTGAATCCTGAGGGGGTTTCTGCCTAATTTTTTCAGCTCTGCAACATATTCCTTTACGGTTTCGGCGAACTTCTCCGTCTCGTCCCTGCTGATATTGACAAAACGGACCCTTTCGGGCTCTATATACATCTCCTTCAGCTTGTTTGAGACGTCCGCCAGTCTCGTTTTCGCCAGCGCGCTGCCCTGTACATAATGACACTGGTCATCAGGGCATCCGGCGATCAGAATCCCGTCCACTCCTTTTGAAATGGCCTCGGAGATAATCATGCCATTCACGGCGCCTGAACAGGGGACCATGATGCTGATCAAATTAGGCGGATAGCTGACGCCTTTCAGTCCTGCGTCATCCGCCGCCCGGTACGCATCGTTTTTACACAGAAATCCGAGGATGACCGGTTCGTCGTCTCCGAGATAGGACTTGTCCAGGACATCGAGCATTCCTGAAAGCTGTTCTATCGAGAGTTCTCCGAGCGAGATCGCGCCAAGGGGGCAGCTTCCCATACAGATACCGCACGCGCGGCACTTCGTGATATCAACCTTGGGAAACTGTTTTTCATCAAGGGAATATGCCTTGAACGGACACTCCTCCATACAGCGTTTGCAGTGGTCGCACTTCAGGATATTGACGACGGGATAATCAGGACTTACCGTTATTTCGCCTTTGAGAAACTGCAGGGCCTTGATTGCAGCAGACCCCGCGCTCTCGATTGACCTCGAAACATCCATCGGCGCGCGGCAGCAGCCGGCGCTGAATATCCCCGCTCTCTGAGTATCCTGAGGATGACACTGCAGGTGTGATTCAATAAAGTTGTTTTTGTTCAGGACAATGCCGATTTTAGCATTCAGACCGCTGTTGCCCTGAGAGGATCTCATGCCGGTAGCGAGAACCACCCTGTCAACGGTATTTTCGGTCCTCCGTCCCGCCACCGTGTCGAAGACGGAAACGGCTATTTTCCCGGGGGCTTCCTGCCTCAGTTCCGAGGGGATCCCTTTTATGAATGTTATCCCGCTTTTTCGCGCCTGACGATATAACTCCTCATACTCGCCTGGCGTCCTGATATCGTTGTAGAAAATGCGGACATCATGTTCAGAGTCGGCCTCTTTTAACGAAAGCGCCTGTTTGATGCTCACCATGCAGCAGACATCGGAGCAGTAAGGGAGATGGCGTTCATCGCGGCTGCCGACGCACTGGATGAAGGCAGTTGACCTCACCTCGCGCAAGAACTCTTTCCGTTCCCTGGCGCGCTTTTCAAATTCCACGTTGGTGATGACATGGTCGAGCCTTCCATACCCGTACTCGGTGAGCGGCGTGGGATCATAAGGCTCCCATCCTGTTGCAAGAATGACGGCGCCGGCCTTGACCGTGCTTACCCTGTCTTGTTCATTGAGGTTGGTCACCCCTGTCGAAGCGGCTTTTATGGTAACGGAAAAATTGCCCGGTGAGCCGCTCAGGGCAGATATCTCGGAAGAAGTAAGTACATGAATGCGGGGCGCGCTCTCGATCCTGGAAAGCAAAAGTTCCAGGCCGCAGGACGGCGGGCACATCCGCGGGAAATACCGGTGAAACTCCGCAACGTTGCCGCCGAGAACAGGTTTTTTTTCTAACAGGAACACGTCGACGTCCGTTCCCGCAATATCAAGGGCGGCGTTTATTCCGGCAACGCCCCCGCCGACAACCAGCGCGGTCTTCACCGCGGGTACGGTTACGGGTTCAAGGGCTTTGGAACGCCTTGCCTTCTCAAGGAATATCCCCAGCATCGCCCCGGCCTTTTTCGTGGCATTCTCGGGATTATCGCTGTGAACCCGGCTGCACTGCTCCCTGATATTCACACGTTCCACCAGGTACTTGTTTATACCGAGGTCCGAAAATTCCTTCATTTTCAGGGAAGCCGAACAGGCTGCTATGAGCACCCTGTCGAGCCCGAGCTTTTTGACCTCTTCCCTTATCGTGCGAATTCCGCGCTCTGAACAGAGAGAGGAATCTTTGCGGACCGTGGTCACACCGGGCCACGCGGACGCTTCCCTCACGAGCGAGTCAAGAGCAATGACCTTCTCAATCTCGCCCTCGCATGCGCAGAGATAAACCCCTATTTTCCCTTCATCACTCATTCCCCGATATGTCCTCTACTTTTTATTTCTCGTGCGAAAGGAAAATCTCTCCACCTTGCCGTTGATGTCGACGCAGGTCCACGTTATGGAGTCGGTGCCCATCATGGGAATCAGCTTCGCGCCGTGGTAGCCGAGCTGATAGGGTATCCTCTGTTCTATCGCGCCCTTGGGACAGATCTTGGTGCAGGACATGCAGTCCCAGCAGTCTCTTAAAGACCTGCAGTACGCTTTTCCCGTATCCGGGTTTAACGTCATGAGATCGCCGATGCATATCTGCTCGCAGAGGGGTTCCTCTTTTCCCTTGCATCCATCGCACTTATCTTTTACGACATAGGGCGGCATGGTATTCCTCCTTCATCTCTTGTCATTGCGAACAATGACGCAGCTGGAGATTTACATCATTGGGGAGTTCTCTAATTCCCCTACTCACGCCTTCTCCGCGGAAAGCGGAATGGGTGACGGGGCCTTTGTCCTGTCTCCGGGCAGCACCTGCTCGTAGGGCCTCTTGAGCATCTCGAGCTCTCCCGTCTTGAGGTTCTTTCTCGAATTGATGAAAC
>DATDRO010000024.1:0-3458 GCA_035291685.1 Nitrospirota bacterium
GCTGCGATCGATTCCACACGCTATTTCTTTTTCACTATTCTTACCCCGAAAAATCCATCCATCTCCGGCTCCACGGGAAAAGTGCGAAAGAAACCTTTAGCATCCACACAGGTGGTTGCGGAAGCAGGGAGGAATGGACGAGGATCGTCGAGAGTGAATTCGGCGTGTTTCGCGAGAAAATCCGCGATCACATCCTCGTTCTCCTCGGGTTCGGTGGAGCAGGTTGCATAGACGAGCGCGCCGCCGGGCTTGAGGAGTGCCGCGCAGTTTTCCAATATCAGCTTTTGGAGCGCCTGACGGTCTTTCGGCGCGTGCTCTGTCTTGTTCCATCTTCCGTCCGGATGTCTTCGGAGCACGCCGAGGCCTGAACAGGGAGCATCCACGAGCACCTTGTCGAATACGCCTTCTCGATATCGCGCGGCGTCTCCGAGGACCGGAGAGATGATCGTTGTCCCGAGCCGGAGGCTGTTCTCGCGGATCTTTTCGATCCGGGCTGGATCGCTCTCCAGTGCAACTATCATCCCTTTGTTTCCCATTATCTCCGCCAGGTGGGTCGCTTTGCCGCCGGGGGCGGCGCAGGCATCGAGCACCCGCTCTCCCGGACGCGGCGCAAGCATCATGCTGATGAGCTGGGCTGCCTGGTCCTGGACCATGAACAGGCCTTCTTGATAGGCCGGCAGCGTTCTGATCCCGGGTGAGGGACCGATCTCGAGCCCCACGGGAGAAAATTTCGTTTCGCCTGCTGTTACGCCCCGGGATTCGAGGGACGCCTTAAGTTCTTCCCTCGTGGTTTTGAGCGTGTTTGTTCTGAGAATGAGCGGCGCATGCCTGTTGTTCGCACGCAGGAGCGTTTCCGCGGTCTCCACGCCGAACTTCTCCACCCAGCGCCTGACCAGCCAGTCAGGGTGGGAGTAGGTGATGGATAATCGTTTTATCGGATCATCGGCTCCCGGATAGGAGATCGATCCTTTTTTTCTATCCAGGTTCCTGAGCAGGCCGTTCACGTACCCCGGCTTCTTTCCGAGGCGTTTGGCAAGCTCCGTCGAGGTGTTGACGGCCGCGCTCACCGGGACCCTGTCAAGGAACAGGATCTGGTACGCGCCGAGCCGAAGGATGTTCCTGGTCCACGCGTCGGTCCTATCCACCCGCTGCGCGGAGAATTGGTCAAGCGTCCAGTCAAGCAGGCCCTGATTTCTGAGCGTCCCATACACGAGTTCAAGAATAAAGGCATTGTCCAGGGCGTTGAAGCCCGGCCGCGCCTGCTCAATGAGTGGATCGGCGAAGGCCCCATCCTCTGCGCGGCGCAGGATATCGAGCGCCTTCTCTCTCGGCTTATCCCTTGTCGGCACCGGTCTTTCCACGACCGTTCGCGAGAAATTCGAGCGCTTCGGCCACTTTGGCGATATCGACGCTCGTATTGAAGCACGGTCCGTAGGGGCGCTCGTTCAGGATCCCGATGACCGGAAGGGGATAGGCGTCCTGTATGCCGCTTGTGAGGTCCCGTTCGCACGCGACGGCGATGATGGCCTGGGGTTTGGCCTCCGCGACCCTCCTCCGCGCGAGCGTGCCGCCAGTGGCCACGGAGAGGTGAACGTTATGCTTTTTGGCCAGCACGACGAGGTCCTTGATCTTGCATTTTCCGCAGGACTGGCACCGGTACGCGTCGCTCGTGATCTTGATGGGGCAGTCATTGAACTGAAGACAGTGCGGCATGAGGAGCAGCACGCGCTTCGGTTTCATCGCGGCGCATTTGGCCCGGACGAGGAGGTTGTTCACTTCCACAAAAGACTGCTGAATCTTTTGCCTGGATATGCCGAGGAGCTTCCCGACCAGGATCATGATGGGGAAAAGCACCTCGATCACGATCCCCCTGAGCTTTTGCGCTGAAAATATCTCTTTGCCGCGGACCAGCGTGAGGATCAACAGGCCCACACCCAGGATCAGGACGCCGAGGGCCCCGCTCATGGTATAGAAAACGATCGTCGGCGCCCAGGGATGGATATTCCTGAGTCCGATGTACGGTATCAGATAGAGCCCCACCGTGACGGCGGTGATCAGGAAGACGGTGAATACGATGAGGCCTATGAAGATTCTTTTTTGAGGTTTAGACATGATTGTTAATAGCTCTGCCACGAAGTCACGAAGGCACTAAGAAAGGCCCTCTCATTGAAGTTGCATTGCTTCGAGCCTTAGTGTCTTAGTGGCGTATTTGGTTCTGAAAATTTCTTTCCCGCGATTCCCCGATGTCCTCGCAGGAATTCCCCGGCAGTCATGGGTTTTTTCCCTTCGGGCTGGATCCGGATGATACGCAGGAGGCCGTTTCCGGTGCCGACGTCAAGCGCATTTTTGCCGTTCTGATAAAACACGCCCGGCTCCCCTTTTCCGGGAACGATCTCGGTTTCGAGTATTTTGAGCAGTTTTCCGTCTAAAAAACCGTATGCCCCAGGCCAGGGGGTGAGGCCCCGCACGCGGTTATGTATCTCTTCCGCCGGGAGTTTCCAATCCAAAAGGCCTTCCTCTTTTTTGAGCAGCGGCGCCAGGGTCGCCCGGGAACTGTCCTGTGCCACGGGTGTGAGTGTTCCGGCCTCGATGAGCGGGAGCGCCGTTATGATGAGCCGGGCGCCGAGGGCCGAGAGCTTGTCCGTCAAGGTCCCTGCCGTGTCCCCGGGGTCGATGGGGATGTCCTCCTGCATGAGGATCCCTCCCGTGTCCATGCCTTCATCCATCTGCATGATGGTAATGCCGGCCCGCGTTTCACCGCGGATGATAGCCCAGTTGATGGGCGCGGCGCCGCGGTATTGCGGAAGGAGAGAGGCATGGATGTTGATACAACGGTATTTCGGGAGCGACAGGATCTCCTTCGGGAGTATTTGCCCGTATGCGGCTACCACGATAACCTCGGGATGAAGCCCGCGAAGGCCCTCGATAAACGCAGGCTCCCGCACGCGCTTGGGCTGGTACACGTGAAGGCCCACCCGGTCCGCGGCGAGCTTTACCGCAGGCGGCGCGATCGCGCGGCCCCTGCCGGAGGGCTTGTCGGTCCGGGTGACCACGCCGACCACCTCGTGTCCGGCATCAACCAGCGCGCGCAGCGGATGCACGGCAAACTGCGGAGTGCCCATGAAGACAAGTTTCATAATTAAAATTCCAAATCACAAATTCCAAATTTCAAATAAACTCCAAATTCCAATGGTCAAATTTGAAACGCATTTCGGTGCTTTTGAATTTTGGTTTATTGAATATTATTTGTGATTTGGTGCTTGATAATTGGAATTTATCGGTTCGTCTATGCCTTCTGTACGGCGACCTTCTTATACCTTCTTTTAAAGATATCCTTTTTCAGCGCGCTGAGCCTGTCAACGAACAGCAGTCCGTTCAAGTGGTCGATCTCGTGCTGGAGCGCTTTAGCCAGGAGCCCTTCCGCTTCCAGCTCAAAGGATTTTCCGGCGCGGTCCTGA
>DATDRO010000025.1:0-7498 GCA_035291685.1 Nitrospirota bacterium
CCGAAAAAGCTTATGACGCCAAGAACTCCAAAGCAGCACGGCCGAAGGGAAAGTGCTGCCGGGTCGAGCCCTCGCCGCTTCGAATACTGACGATCATCGGGCGCGTTATGCGCCGGCGAGGAGGGGCTGTCGGGCGACACAGCCCCGGTCTCATACCATGCTCCCCTCGTTTTCATAGAACTTTTGACAGTACCCTGCGGGGTGGTTCATTCTGTGTCGCCCCGGCGCTTCATGAAGCTCAGCTCTCCCGGTGCATCCTCATCAGGGCGTACGCCGAGGCCCCCGCGAAGAAGATGTTGGCGGTCCAGGCTGCGATCAGAGGGGACAATGCCCCCGAGCGGCCGAGCGCCGTCCCTGTGCTCAAGGCGGCCCAGTAGGCGAACGCGATGAGCACGGCGAATGCGATGCTCCAGCCGGTCCCGCCGCTCCGCACCCGGTGGAGCGAAAGGGGAGCCGAGATCATAGCCATGAGCAGGCTTGAAAGGGGAAATGCGAGCTTGAGGTACAGGTCGACTTCGTACTCGGGGTTGTTGTACCCGCTCGCCTTGAGCCTTCTTACGTAATCCCACAATTCGGTAAAGTTCATCTCTTCCGAGCCTTTTGCGATCATCCCGAGGTCTTTGGGGCCCTCTACGACGTTGAATATCTCGCCATCGGCCGGCAAAGAGACCGCCCCTTCGCCGCTGAGGACGAATTTCCGGCTGTCCTTGAGCCTCCACGCTCCGTTCTCCCATGAGAGACTTCGCGCTTTGATCCGTTCCCGGAGCGTGTAGTCCGGGTTCAACTTGTATATATTGAGACCGAACATTTCGGACCGGTCGGGAGCGATGAAGTCAATGTTCACGATGCTGTTCTCCGGGCCGCGGAGCCACAACCGCCGCAGTTGAAACACGGCGAACTCCTGTTTTTTCTCTATCACCACTTTTTGCAGGTAGTTGGCGCGGGCGGAGTAGACGGGCATGATCAATTCGTTGTTGATGAAACCGAAACACGATATTATCAGTCCTCCGACGAGCACCGGCGCGACGATCCTGCCGAGGCTGACGCCGGTCGAACGCATGGCGATGATCTCGTTGTGCCGGGAGAGGTTGCCGAGGGACAGCAGCGTGGCGAGCAGCGCGGAGATCGGTATGGAAGGGGTTGCTATGGCGGGCAGGCCGTAGAGGAAATATTTGAAGACCTGGACGCTGGTCGCCTTGTACTTGATGAAGTCGTCCGCCTTCTGGAGAAACGTTACGCACAGGTACACGCCCAAAATGACCGCGAGCGCCGTCAGAAAGAAACGGATGAATTCCTTGAATATGTATCGGTTGAGCAAGTTCACGTTTATTGAACCTCTATGCCGCGGGGCCTGCAACGGGATTGCCCGATTCGGTCAAGACCTGCGGCTGCAAGGACGTTGGACCGCGCCGGGGCATGGCAGGTTTTATTATTGCCGTTTTGACGGATATCGTATCTGAACGTCCTAAGACTTCCATACGGTGCGAACGAGAGTCCGTATGCGGTCCATGAAACCGAAGCTTATTTCCTGCCCTTTTATGAATATGAGCGATGCGCCGGCTACAGCCATGAGGACATTCGGCATCCAGTTCGCCGCCAGCGCCGAGAGCTTTCCCGCCTCGGCGAGGTTTTTCCCGGTGCCGAGAATGATATAATAAACGAAAAATACCATTAATGCAACGGCAATGCCGGCCGATTTGCCGGCGCGCATGCGTCGTATGCCGAGCGGTGCGCCGATCAGCCCGATGATCAAACAGGCAAAGGGCATGGCAAACCGCGTATGGAGTTCACTCTCCGCCTTGAGCGTGGGCGTGCCCGCGGAGCGGAGGCGCCCGAGCGTTCTCAATAATTGCGGGGTGGTCATCTCCTTGAACTCCAGGCTGTGCGAGGCATTCGGCAGGAGGGCGTGATTGATGTCCAGATAGAGCCTGCCGGCGGTAAATGATGACAGCGTATAAGACTGCTCATCACGGGGAACGGTATGAATAGAGCCCTCCTCCATGGCGAGCGTGACGTTGAAGGATTGCTGGTCGACAAGTAGTTTTCCCCTTTTGGCGGTGATGACAAAAGGGTCCTGGGATGACCGTTCGTCCGATATGAATATTCCCTGCATGGTGTCGAGAGAATTCATCTTGTCCACGTAGATGACCATGCCGTCGAACGTGCTGGTGAACACACCGGGATCAATACCGACCATGGCGCTGGATTTCACCATGTTGAAAAGGTGCTCCTTGAGCGCGTGGTTGGCGCCGGGGAGCACCACGAGCGAGGTAAGCGCGGCGGTCAGAAACGCGAGGAACGCGAAGAAGGCGACGGGCCGGAGCATCCGGTAGAGGCTGACCTGGGAAGACTTGAGAGCGGTAATTTCCGAGTCCGCCGAGAGCCGCGTGAACGCGGTGAGCGATGCCACCAGCACCGACATGGGAATGGTGATGATCAGAAAGTTGGGTATGATGAAGAGGAAGAGCTTTATGGTCGCCATGATCGTGGCCCCCTTGGAGACCACCAGATCGGCGATCCTGAAAATCTTCTGGATGAACAGGACAAGCGTGAGGACCGCCATGCTGAGAAAAAAAGGCGTAGCCAGCTCGAGGAAAATGTATCGGTCAAGGATCCTGACTCTTTTCATGGCTACTTTCTGATCTCCTCGAGGATGTTTTTTTCGATCTGGTTCATATCGAAGTAGTCTTTTTCGATCTCCTCCACATAGAACCGGTCAAGACCGCTGTTCGTGAGGAAGTCTTCGCGCACGCGGCTGTCGCGGGAGATGATGATGTGGGGGAGAAGGTTGTTGAGGTAGAACGATTCCTTCCGGATATCAAGGAGTATCTCTTCGAACACTCCGTGCGGGATGGGGCCCTGCACGATGCCCTTGGACTGTATCTCGCGCGTGAGGTCCTGGATGAATATCTCCTGGTCCTCGGTGGAATGCAATTCGATGTAGATGCTCTTGAACCGCTCCTTGATATAGCGGTGGATGCCGGTATAGAGCTTTTCATCCGCATTGATCGTCGCGAGCGCAGAAGCGAGCTCACGATAGGTGGTGTCCCCTGATTTTATCCGCACGAGCCCGGTGTAGAGGGTATCGACCTTTTTGCGGCCGTACCGCGTGAGGTAGCGGTTTTCCTTCAGTGAGTCGATGAACAGTTCTCGAAAGAAGCCCTGCCTCACCCCGTCAAATACCTCCTTGTTTCCCGAGAGGCTTCGGATATTGTCTTCCGTGACCCCGGAGTTCTCCATGAACGCGAGGTTGCTGATCACGGTCGCGGCGCTGTCGTAGCGGTCGAAAAAGGTGAGAACATAGCTCAGGGCCTCGAGCACCGTCGTGTCGTTCGTGTCCCGTGCGTGCTCATCGCAGGACCGGACCGTGTCGAGGAGGAGGCTTTCGAAGGTGGGATCGCGGTGTATGGTGGATTTCTGCTTGGCCTTTAAGAGCTTGATGAGGTCCTCGGGCGAGATGTGGCCCCGGAGCTTGTCGGTCATAAGGAAGAACCCTTCACAGATGGCGCGCGTATCTTTAATATAGTCCGGTTCTTCGACCTCGACGATGTGCATGTCCTTGAGGAGCAGCTCGTCAAGGGTATCAAAAAGGGTGTGCGGTATATTGAGCCTCAGGCTCAGGGTGCGGAGCCGCGACAGCTTTGCCAGTTCCGAAGGGTTCACTTCGCCCTTCTCCGATACGCCGATCAGGATGTCCTTGTATTCGTCGACGACCTTTTTGTTCTCGGGGAGCTTGTACATGCCGTCGATCTTGATGCGCTCCTGCTGGTAGGGGGGGATAACGTACTTTTTCGACAAGGCGCTGAGGGCGGAGGCCGCCTCGGAGGTGAGCGTCTTGTGTTCCGCGTAAGATCTTTTGAAGATCGAGAAGTATTCCTCGTTGTGCCTGTTGATGAGGCGGAAGAGGAATATGAGGGCCTTTTGGTCGCCGAGACAGTCGAAGATCTCCCGGCACAGCTTGCTGTCATCGGCCGCGCCGACCGAATCGCTCCGCTTGACCTGCTTCCCGATGAATTTCAACATATCGAGCCGCACGTCCTTGATCTCCGCTTTGTGCGACGCATGGGCGAAAAAATAGTAGTTTACCACGGCGTTGCCGGAGAGAAAGACCTGGTCGAAGGACTCTTCTCCCCCGCTGTTATTGCTGAAGGTGATATTGCCGTCTTTGTCGTAGAACGCCCCGAACATCACCAGCCGGTTCGTGACGTCCTTCCGGAGGAGGTCTTTGAGCGGCAGGTCGACCCCGAACATGTATTCACACAGGCTCCCGCCGGTCCCCTGGTAGCGCACGCCCTGAGGAGTGACGATGAACTCATTTCCTCCTGAAAAGAAACGGTCACCCTCCGGAAGAGACTCGTGAAAGTAGCGATTGCTGATGTCAGCGCCCGTTATCGTTACGTAATAGTCTATTTTTTCGTTTGCTTTGCCCTGGAGCTTTATTTCCCTGATCATACCGCATTTATTATATCAGACTGACGTGAATTTTCAAACCAAAAAGTGTTTTTCACGCGCTAAAATACTGTTGACCATTTGGCCGCCTCACGGTATACTATCAATCCGTAGAGCCCGCTCTTGCGCGGGCAGGTCCGGGAACGGAACGTGTCGCTGAACCTGTTCGTCCGGCACGCGTCCTGTCCGAAAATTTCAGAAGGGGGGTGATACCGGTGGAAAAGAAACAGGAAATGCTGAGAACTGTCCTCAATAATATCGGTATTCTCTTTGTGCTTGTCGGTTCAACCGCCGTGAAGGAAGGGTCCCTGGCGTTCTTTCTTGCGGGCATTGCATTGCTGGTGATCCAGACATTCGAACTCAGGTCCGTGCAGCCGAAGAAAGTCCTGATGGCCGTGATAATTCTTTCGTCGTCCGTCTGCGTTGCCGCGATCATCCAGCTGGTCATGGCCAAGATATTCCGCGCGCCGCAGTTCTTTATGGTTATCATTGCGCTCGGCGCATTCCTCATCCTTCTTGAGGCGGTGCGGGAACATACCGAACGGTAAGAACGTTTTGACGGGCCGCGTCAGAGGGACGAAAGACGAGGGAAGAGGGACGCAAGAGCAGGAATGAAAAATGGTAATTTATTGGTAACCACTCAGATCAGCCACTCGCTCCGTCGCTTAGCGTGCTATAAGTCCTTTAAGTTCGACAGACTCGGTACTTTTGCCCGCAGCGCCTGCGTCGCTAAAGCATCTTTACCCTGCACGCTTACACCACGCCAACGGCGTGGTCATGGCTGACCTGAGCGCGTGAGTAGTCACATTTATTGATAAGAGCCGACTTATGAGAGTATCGGAAATTTCTGACAGAAAGACGGCGAGACGGTATAATTCCTTCGGCCCCCTGATGAAGGAGCTCTACGGCCTTCCGGTCTATAAGGTGAATGTGGACGCCGGGTTCACCTGTCCCAACCGGGACGGGTCCGTTTCGACGGGGGGCTGCATTTATTGCAATAACGACAGCTTCAGGCCGAATGCCTGTGAGCGCACGCTTTCCGTGAGGGAGCAGATAGAGCGGGGCATGCCCTATCTCCGCTCGCGGTACGGCGCGGAGAAGTTCCTCGCTTACTTCCAGCCGTATACCAATACGTATGCGCCGACGGAGACCCTCGACCGTCTCTACCGCGAGGCGCTTGGTGTCCCCGGCGTGGTCGGGCTTGCCATCGGCACCCGGCCGGACTGCGTTGACGAGGAGAAGCTCTCGCTCCTCGCATCGCTCGCGCGGGACTCGTTGATCCTCGTTGAGTACGGACTACAGTCCATCCACGACAGCACTCTGGAGTTCATAAACCGCGGTCATGACTATGCCTGTTTCAAGAACGCCGTCGACCTTACCGCGGGAAGGGGTATCCGGATCGGGGCGCATATCATCCTCGGTTTTCCGTCGGAGACGAGGGAGAATATGCTCGCCACGGCCGACGAGCTGTCGCGCCTGCCCGTGGAATTTCTCAAGATACACCAGCTTCAGGTCGTACGGGAGACGAAGCTTGCCGACCTGTATGCGCGGAGGCCGTTCCCAACCTTTGGCTATTTCGAATATCTGTCGGTGCTTTCCGATTTTCTGGAACGGCTCTCGCCGGGCATTGTCATTCAGAGGCTTTTTGCCGCCGCGCCGGAAGAGATCCTGATCGCCCCGGTCTGGAACAAGACGCGAAGCGAGTTCCTGAACGATCTCGATGAGTTCATGGAGCAGCGGGACAGCTTTCAGGGGAAGAAATACGCGCTTCGCGCGAGTGTAAAATGAAAAAGGCAAAATGCAAAATGAAGGTAAGATCGTAAAATCTCCATTTTGAATTTTGCACTTTGCCTTTTGACTTGGTGAAACCATGATCGATCTCCATACCCATAGCCTGTTCAGCGACGGCGTGCTCGTGCCGTCCGAGCTTGTGCGCCGCGCGGTGATGAAGGGCTACGAGGTGATAGCCATTACCGACCACGCCGATGCTTCCAATATCGATTTCATCATCCCGCGTCTGGCCGTCGTGTGCAGGGATCTCAGCAGGCGCTGGAAGATCAAGGCGCTTCCCGGGATCGAGCTCACGCATATCCCGCCGGATACCTTTGCCGAGCTCGCGGACAGGGCGCGTTCGCTTGGCGCGGCGATCGTTGTCGCGCACGGGGAAACGCTTGTTGAGCCCGTGCATCCGGGAACGAACCGGGCCGCCATCGAAGCCCGCGTGGACATTCTCGCCCATCCCGGTTTGATCACAAGGGAAGAGGCAAAGCTCGCTGCGAAAAACGGGGTTTGTCTCGAGATCACGTCGCGCAAGGGCCACAGCCTGTCGAACGGCCATGTCGCGAGCATCGCCGGAGAGACCGGGGCGAAACTGGTGCTCGATACGGACAGTCACGAGCCGGGAGACCTGATCACCGATGAATTCGCGAAGAGCGTTCTGCTCGGCGCGGGCCTGTCGGGCGGGAGGATCGCAGAGGTCATGAAGCATTCAAAGGAGCTGGCGGCAAAAGCGGCTGCGGCCCTGAGGAAAGAGAAAAAATAAGGAAATAAGAACGATGCGCGAGGAATTTTTTTTCGCATTCTCAAAGGGGGAGGTCCATAGATGCCGGTAACTTTCAAGAAAAGAGTTGACGCCGCAAAAATACAGTCCGAGCCCCAGATCAGGGGCGCCGCGCAGAAGGCGGTCGCATTTCTGCTTGCCCACGGGAAAACGCTGAAACCCGCTGCCGCGATCATTGTTTCAGGGGCGTTGATCATAGCGGGTTATCTCTTCATACAATCCGGTCGTGACAAGGAAGCATCAGCCCGTCTCACAACGGCCCACGAATACTACAGCCCTGCGGGGGGAGTCGCCCCTGATTACGCCAGGGCGCTTGATCTCTATCGGGACATCCGGACCAGGTACAGGGGCACTGCAGGCGCCGCAACTGCCCAATACTACATCGGGAACTGCCTTGCGGGTCTCGGCAGGACTGATGAGGCGCTCAAGGAATATCAGATTTTTGTCAAAAAGTATTCCGGAGATACATTGCTGCTCGGTTTCGTTTAT
>DATDRO010000026.1:0-3992 GCA_035291685.1 Nitrospirota bacterium
AAAGAAGATCGGGAACCCCCGGGCCGTTCGCGCGGTGGGCCAGGCGCTCGGTGCGAATCCCGTTCCGATCATCATCCCCTGTCACCGCGTGATCGGTTCATCCGGAAAGCTCTGCGGGTTTGCAGGCGGACTCACGATGAAGAGGAAACTCCTGGAGTTGGAGGCGGGGAAGGTTGGCCGTCGTGCTTAAACAATCCGGGTTGAGAATAGATCGAGGTAACGTAAGACCATGATTCTAATGCGCCTCATAGTCGGCCCGCTCCAGGTGAATTGCTACATCCTTGCGGATGAGAAGACCAAGGAAGCCGTGGTCATCGATCCCGGCGACGACGCGGAGGACATTCTCAAGATCATCAAAGAAAAAGGGCTATCGGTAAAATATATCGTAAATACCCACGCCCATTTTGACCACGTGGGGGCGAATGCGAAGCTCAAAGAGGCCACCGGAGCGGAGATACTTCTGCACGAGTCGGACGCTGAACTCCTCACGTCATCATCCGGTCAGGCCAGGATGTTCGGCATGAAGACCGCGCCTTCTCCCCCCGCGGACCGTTATGTACGGGATGGCGATGTTATCACCGCAGGGGAGGTCTCGCTCACGGTACTCTATACTCCCGGCCATTCTTCAGGCGGCATCTCTCTGCTCGAGGACGGCATGGTCTTTACCGGCGATGCGCTTTTTGCCGGCTCCATCGGCAGGACAGACCGCCCCGGCGGAGACCTGATGACCCTCATCGGCTCCATCAAGACAAAACTTCTGGACCTGCCCGATGATACGCGTGTGTTCCCGGGCCACGGCCCTGATTCCACGATCGGTGAAGAGAAAAGAGAAAACCCCTTTCTCAATCAGGACTCGGGGTTTGCGTGAGTAATCCTTCAGTTACGGGGGCAGCAGCCCTTTCGCTCTGCCGCGCAAGCGTGCAAATTGGGCAATGGTTGCACAAGGATATACGTCCTGTCCCTGCAGCACTTACGCTTCGCGCGCGCCTGCTTTGGGATAAGTGATTTTACCATGCTCCGCGGGGCACTTGAAGCGCGGCTATCTCTCAAGGACAGCTGCCCCCACATTCATTTACCCCAATAACTGAAGGGTTACTTGCATGAGAACAGTTCGCTTGAGGTTTTTGGGCGGGTGTGGTAAAGTGGTCAAACACTGATGCCCGATGCAGGGTGCATTATGCACGATTGAAAAAGCTTTTTTGCCGCTCTTTATCCCGGTTCATGTATCCTGGATCGTGTATCAATCTTTTTATTGAAGGAGAACCCCCATGGTCGTAGGCCCGATTCGAGAAGCTCTCACGTTCGATGATGTGCTGCTGTTGCCGGCAAAATCAGCGGTATTGCCCAAAGATGTGGACGTCCGCACGCACCTCACGAAGAGGATAACGCTCAACATCCCGCTCGTGAGCGCGGCAATGGACACCGTGACGGAGGGGAGGCTGGCCATCGCTCTGGCGCAGGAGGGGGGGATAGGGTTCATCCACAAGGCCCTTTCCATTGAACGCCAGGCCGAAGAGGTGGACAAGGTCAAAAAATCCGAGAGCGGCATGATCATAGACCCCATAACGATCGCTCCTGACGCAAAGATCTACGACGCACTGGAGCTCATGCGCAAATACCGCATTTCAGGCGTTCCGGTCACGAAGGGGAAGAAACTGGTAGGGATCCTGACGAACCGGGACCTCCGGTTCGAGACGAGGTTGAACCTCAAGGTATCGGAGGTCATGACCAAGGAACGTTTGATCACCGCACCCCTCGGCACGACCCTTGACCGCGCCAAGAATATTCTCCAGAAATACAAGATCGAGAAACTGTTGATCGTTGACAAGAACTTCGAGTTGCGCGGCCTTATCACGATCAAAGACATCGAAAAGAAGATCAAATATCCCAACGCATGCAAGGATAAACACGGCAGGCTCCGCGTCGGAGGCGCGGTGGGGGTCGGAGATTATGCCGAGAGGACCCCGGCATTGATAAAGGCCGGGATCGACGTGGTTGTCGTGGATACTGCGCACGGGCATTCCCAGGGCGTCCTTGACGCCGTCAAAGCCATCAAAAAGAAATATCCTGAGATCGACCTGGTCGCCGGGAACATCGCGACCGCTGAGGCGGCGCGGGACCTGATCAAGGCCGGCGCAGACGCCGTGAAGGTGGGTATCGGCCCCGGCTCCATCTGTACCACGAGGGTCGTGTCGGGCGCGGGCGTACCGCAGATCACGGCGGTCATGGACTGCACGCGCGAGGCGGACAAGGCAGGCATTCCGTGCATTGCCGACGGAGGCATAAAGTTCTCCGGAGACATTACCAAGGCCCTCGCCGCAGGCGCTGCCTGCGTCATGATCGGCGGCCTGTTCGCGGGCACGGACGAGAGCCCGGGAGAGACCGTGCTGTTCCAGGGGCGGAGCTATAAAGTGTATCGCGGCATGGGCTCGATCGGCGCGATGGAAAAAGGCAGCAAGGACCGTTACTTCCAGGCGCATGAAGAAGAGAAGGCCAAGCTCGTACCGGAAGGCGTGGAAGGCCGGGTGCCGCATAAAGGGTTGCTTTCCGCGAGCGTGCATCAGCTCATGGGCGGCGTGAAGGCGGGCATGGGCTACAGCGGGTGCGAGAGCCTCAAGGCGCTCAAGGACAGGGCGAAGTTCATCAAGATCACCAGCGCGGGACTGCGCGAGTCCCACGTGCACGACGTTGTGATCACGAAGGAAGCGCCGAACTACAGGATGGATTAATATCAGTAGTCAGGAGTCAGGGGTCAGGAGGTAGCCGGAGGCTTTAGCCTGCGATGAAAGCACCAAATAACAGGCACCAATTTCCAAATAATAATCAATAACCAAAGTGAGCTTGAATATTTTAATTTTTGAACTTTGGAATTTATTTGTAATTTATGATTTGGTTTTTGGGGTTTATTAAAGAGTCATGCCAAAAGTCACCAGCATCGAGAAAGCGCGAAGCGCGAAGATCAAAAAAGAAGCGGCAGCTCACAGCTCCGGCGGTTTTGTCCCGTGCAGTCAGGACATGACCATCTGCGGGGACTGCGACGGTAACCGGGCGAAGAAGAAATGTCCCCGGCTCAAGGAGTGGGTGGCGAAGAGAGACGGGTGAGCGCTGGTGAATAAGATAATCTCATCTATGGCCGAATTGAACACCCTGAGTCATTTATAGACTCAGGGTGTTTGTTTATGAATCATCCAGGGCAGGGAATAGGTGCAAAAATGAATAATGGCAATACGCGCTTCCCGAGGCGGCTTCCATGAATCAGGAACTTCAGGCAGTCATCATGCCGGTTGGCTCGATCCGGCTGGAATGGGCCACGGCTAAGGGCAAGATCGACAAGAGCCGGGACCTCCTCCAGCAGGAAATCTTCCGGAGGTATTCCGCTGACCCTGACGACGCGTTTCTTTATCTCGGCTTCTGCGCCGGATCCGTATCCCTTTCTTCCTCCCTCGATTACTTCCGCGGTTTCTGCGGGCTCTTTGCCAGGAAACTGAGCCAGACTCCCGATCTTGAGACGATTCGGCATAAGGCGCATATTGATCTCAGCGAAGGTGAACTCGTTCACTGGCTCGAATCCGCGCCGCCCATGACCGGTGGAGAATATCTGAGTCCTGCCCTGCTCGAGGGGCTTTGGCGGCTCCTCCATACCGCCTTCCAACAGGAGATTGAGCACTATAACGGTACGGTCGAGGAATTCATCCGGACATACAGCCCCGATGTCCACCTCATCGGACGGGTGTTCTTTCACCTTGTTGAGAGCAAGAAGGACGATTCGCCCTTTGCATTCCTTGCGACTTACTCCATAGGGCTTAACAAGCAGGGGAAGTCGCAGCATCTTCCCCTGAGACACGCGCTGACGGAGTATGGCAGGGACAGCAGGAAACTGCTCGATCTGCTCACGACCGTTCACCGCGTTGCGAAAGAGAGTGCGCTGATCGCGGGGCTCCTGGAGACCGGCGAGTTGTTCCATCCGCTTGCCTGGTCTGCGAAAGACGCCT